>DATLMN010000173.1:0-43398 GCA_035537255.1 Pyrinomonadaceae bacterium
CGAACTTGGCTTCGATTACATTGGAGTTGGAAGATAAAAGGGCAGATGCTGGATATTAGATGTCAGTAATTGACTTTTAACCAACATCCAGCATCTGGCATCTAATATCTAATTTTTTTATGAGTCTTTCAGGAATCGTTCTGGTGACGGGGGGCGCGGGCTTCATCGGGTCGCACATTGCGGCCAGGCTGGCCTCAGAGGGCGCGCGTGTACGTATCATAGACAATCTCTCGACAGGCCATCGCGAGAATCTGGAAGAGATCGGCGGCACGATTGATTTCGTCGAGGCCAGTTTGACGGACGAACAGGCCACGCGGCGCGCGCTCGAAGATGTCGAGCTGGTCTTTCACGAAGCCGCTATCCCTTCAGTCCCGCGCTCTATAGACAATCCGCGAGAGACGCACGAGGCCTGCACGGACGCGACCTTCGCGCTGCTGCTGGCGGCGCGCGACCGTGGAGTCCGCCGCGTCATCTACGCCGCCTCAAGCTCGGCCTATGGAGACCAGCCGGGCCAGAAAAAATCCGAGGAGATGCGACCCGATCCGCTTTCGCCCTATGCTGTGGCCAAACTCGTCGGCGAGTATTATTGCCAGGTCTTTACCAGGGCTTACAATTTAGAGACGGTCGCGCTGCGTTACTTTAATGTCTTTGGGCCCAGGCAAGACCCTAGCTCGACGTATTCGGGCGTCATCTCGCGTTTCGTGAGCGCGCTGATGAGCGGAGAAAAGCCCGTCATCTTCGGCGACGGCGAGCATTCGCGCGACTTTACTTATGTGGATAACGTCGTCGAGGCCAATATGCGCGCCGCTGAACAGTCGAGCGCCGTCGGCCAGATCATCAACATAGCGAACGGCCAGAGGACTACGCTCAACGAATTGCTCGAAGCTTTAAAGGAAGTGACCGGGCGAACAAATGTTGAGCCCGAATACAGAGAGGCGCGAGCGGGCGACATACTTCATAGCCAGGCCGATATTACCAGGGCGCGCGAAATGCTCGGCTACGAGCCGCGCGTAGGTCTTAAGGAAGGATTGCGTTTGACCGTTGATTGGTGGAAACAGAGCCGTTTTGCCGTACGGAGCGGCTCAGGCCAATCTTGATCAAGGGAAATTCGTCTTAATCGTCCGATACAAAAATAAAAGCACCGGAGCTGCTTCGATTGAAGCTTAGCTCCGGTGCTTTTTGTCTATCTCGCCTTTAAGTAAGCGCGTACGCAGGAGGAGAGGACGTGCTGCTTAAGGTTGCTCTTCGGTGGCGCGTGCGCGTTTCATTCGCCGCCGTGCCATTCCCGCCAGTCCTGACAAGCCTGTGCCGAGCAGCAACAGCGTCGTCGGTTCAGGGACAGTGATCTGTGCTTGAACAGAGGTCACACCGTTATTGGTGCTGGGCGGGACGAGCGGCAAAGGATTGTTGCTGACACTGTAAGTGACATTACCAATCGTCGTAGAGGTGACGGTGAACGTCACCAATCCGGTACTTGAGTTTTGCTGAATCGTTCCGCTCAGAGTTCCCGCCAGAGCACCGCTGCCTCCAGAGGGCGCAGTCTGAGTGATATTCAGCGTAAAGGTCGTGCCGGGCGTAATGGTTGCGCCGGCCCCCGTCGTCGCCGTCTGGAACTCGCCCAGACTGGCGAAGGTGAACGGGTTCGCGTTCACAGAACTGTTAACGCCCGTGAACGTGATGGTCAGCGTGTTGCCTGGGGCACCGAACGAAATGGTGTTCGCGCCTCCGTTGAATGAGCCAGCGGTTGAAAAGGCTACATTGTCTGCCCGTGCCGCCCCCTGGCTCAGCGCGAAGATGGCTATAAAGGCGATACTTAAGGCGAGAGACTTAATTGTAGTTAAAGCGAGCGTTCTCATTACTTCCTCCATGGACTTTGACGGCACGGCTTCAAGAGAGACCGGCAAAGAGCGGGACGGGGCAAATGTCGTCTCGTGCCGGTGTCGAGCGTTTCAGGGTTTAGTTCGGCGTAAAATACACCCAAACAACTAAAAAATCCAGCTTTGTTTTCAGAAAAATGCGAATCCGACCCCTTTTCCAGAAAAAATCTCTCCGAACGCGCCTTTTATCATGGACTAAAGGATGCCGAAAGCAGTTTTTTTCTGATCCTCATCAGCAGGCAATCATTCCCTGAGAGTTTTAAAAATGTTGGCCAGGGAACTTTCTCTTGGTCAAAGACCGGCACGTAACTTTAGCTTGAGAAATGTCTAAGCATTCACGTTAGCCCTCGACCATCCGGCGCAGGCTCTCCGTGTAAGGCTGCCGGGCGACGCCCCTGTCCGTGATAATGGCCGTGATCATCTCGTTTGGCGTGACATCGAAGGCGGGATTCTGCACCTCTATGCCTTCGGGCGCGAGACGGTGTTCGCGTATGTGTGTGACTTCGCGCTGGTCGCGCTGCTCAATCGGAATCTGTTCGCCCGAAGCCGATTTAAGATCAACGGTCGAGACGGGCGCGGCGACGTAGAAGGGAATCTGGTGTTGACGCGCGAGGACGGCGACCATGTAAGTTCCGATCTTGTTGGCCGTATCGCCGTTGGCCGCGATGCGGTCAGCGCCGACCACTATGGCGTCCACCTGTCCCTGTTTCATCACGTGCCCGGCCATGTTGTCCGTGATCAGCGTCACGGGAATATCGTCCTTTTGAAGCTCCCAAGCCGTCAGGCGCGCGCCCTGTAAAAAGGGGCGAGTTTCGTCTGCGATGACGGCGATGCGTTTCCCCGCATCGCGCGCTCCGCGAATCACGCCGAGCGCCGTGCCGTAATCGCCAGCGGCGGCCAGCGCACCTGCGTTGCAGTGCGTCAGCACCGTCGAGCCGTCCGGGATCAGCTCACCGCCAAAGCGACCCATCGAGCGGTTCGATTCGAGGTCTTCCGTATAGACGGCCTTCGCCTCTGCTACGAGTCGCCCCTTGATCTCTTCGACATCGTCGGTTTCCGCTTTGGCGCGATCAAAGGCCGTGCGCATACGCTCTATGGCCCAGAAGAGATTGACGGCGGTCGGTCGCGTCTGGCTCATCACTTCGCACATATAATCGAAATCGAATTGGAGGTCGGAGACGGCAGTGCCCACGGACTGCTTAGCGCCGAGCGCCAGGCCCATCGCGGCGGAGACGCCTATGGCCGGTGCGCCGCGCACGACCATCTTCTTGATGGCTTCGGCCACCTCTTCGTAAGAGCGAAGCATTAGATACTTCTCTTCGTTCGGAAGGATACGCTGATCTATCATGCGCACGCCCTCGTCTGTCCACTCAACGGTCTTGATCATCTGCTTAGATTGCTCCTCAGGAAAATAAAGAATCATCTTAAAAGGAAAAGGACAAAAGGTAAAAGGCAAAAGGGAAGCGAACGAGTAAGGTAGATGGAGACTTAGAGAATCAATAAATCGAATTGAGCATTATGGAGGATGCAATTCACCACAGAGGCACGGAGGACACAGAGCTTACACAGAGGCTTGTCTTTCTCCGTGCTTCCTCCGTGTCCTCCGTGCCTCTGTGGTGAATCTCAATGTGCTGTACTCTCCGATTCACGATTTAACCGCCCGGCTGTGCCGACGACCTTTTGACTTTTCAGAGCGGCGCGTGATAACGTCCGCTCCTTCAGGATCAAGCGGGTCTGAAATTTTTCTTGCTCTTTTTATCAAGAAGCGTCCGGGTGCCCCGTCCACACAGGCGGGGAGAATAGGGAAGCGGGTGCAAATCCCGCGCGGTCGCGCCACTGTAAGGAGAAGGATCGGCAAGCCTCAAAGGGGTTTGCTCGGAAGCCATTTGAAATATCTTTCTCCGAGCCAGGAGACCTGCCCGTTGATGCTTTAGCAGCCTTTTTGAGCGCCTCGCGTAAAGGTGTTCAGGCCGCCATGCGGGCACCTCCTTCTTTCAATCAAACAGGAAATCCCGTCGCCAGCCTGTCGCCTTTATAAGGCGCACACAGAGCGCGACGGGATTTTTTATTTGAGAAGCCAACGTACATTTCAACCCAAGCTCTTCTTGAGCGCCTTTCTTTTGAGCGTCGTGCTTTCTCTCGCAGGCGCTTGCGCTTCGAGAAGCGAAAGGGCCGCTAATGCACCCGCTGCGCATGATGCGACTGCCGCAACGCGCGAGGTGACCGACGATGCCGGAAGGCGCGTGCGCGTGCCTCTGCACCCGGAGCGCATCGTGACGCTCGCGCCGAACTTGACGGAGATCGTTTACGCCGTCGGCGCAGGCAATCGTCTGGTCGGCAATACGACCTACTGCGATTATCCCGAAGAGGCCAAACAGGTCACCAAAGTAGGCGATACTCTTCATCCGAGCATCGAGCGAATCATAGCTCTGCGCCCGCAGCTCATCTTCGTCTCCACGGCCTCGCAGTTGGAAACCTTTACACGCCAGTTGGACGAACAACAGATCGCCGTTTACGTCACAGACCCGCACGACCTCAATGGAGTCTTGCGTTCCGTCGCGACGGTCGGCGATTTGCTGGACAGGCGCGAAGAATCAGAACGCGTCTCGAATGAGCTACGCGCGCGCGCCGCAAAGGTTGAAGAGGCCGTCAGATCAAGCACGCCGCTCAGTGTTTTTTATCAACTCTCTGCCGAGCCGCTCTATACGGCTGGGCGAGATTCTTTCATTACAGACCTGATCGCGCGCGCGGGCGGGCGCTCTGTGACGCGCGATGTGCCCGGAGCATGGCCGCGTTACAGCGACGAGGCGGCGCTGGCGAGCAAGCCCGAAGCGATTGTCATGGCGACGGGTGGCAGTATGGGCGAGGCCAATCGAGAGATCGCTGCCGCTCTGAAAAATTCGCCCGCCGCAAAGGCCGGAAGAATCATTCAGATCAACGGAGATTTTCTTTCGCGGCCAGGCCCGCGTCTGGTCGACGGATTAGAGCAGATGGCGCATGCACTGCACCCTGAAGCTTTTAAGCGCTAAAAGGTATGAACGCAGAGACGGCAAAAGCGATCAGCACAAAAGCGGCGCTGGCAGAGAGTGCGCGGACGACGCCTAAGCGTACTCTGTTGATCTGTCTAGCGCTCGCGCTGATGCTTTTCGTTGTCTGTCTAGCGGCTTCTTTGATGGGCAGCGAGCGCCTTCCTGTCACAGCTTCGCTGTGCGCGCTCTTTCGTGACAGCAGTATGTGCGGGCTGACTCCCGAACAGGGAGCGATCCTGCTTGATCTGAGATGGCCGCGTATTCTTCTGGCGGCGAGCGTCGGCGCAGCGTTGGCGGCGGCTGGCGCAGGTTATCAGGCTCTGCTTCGTAATCCGCTGGCCGAACCATATTTGCTAGGCATCTCGAACGGCGCGGCGGTCGGGACAATGATCGCGCTGGTCTTTCTGGGCACGCAGGCTTGGACTCGCTCCTTGATGGCGTTTGCGGGCGCGCTCTGTGCGACTTTCGTCGTGTATCGATTGGCGCGCGGGCGCACGGGGGCGTCGCCTGAAAGATTGATCCTCGCCGGCGTGATCGTGACGACTTTTCTTTCGTCGGCCATCGTCTTTATTACGACGATGATGGATGCGACGCGCATACGCTCTTTTAATTTCTGGTTGCTCGGCGATCTATCGGGTTCAACCTCAAGCCTGCTCGCCATCGCGATAGTCTCGACGTTGATCGGAACTGTGGTGCTCGCGGCGCATGGACGCTCTCTTAATCTGATGATGTTGGGTGAGCGCGACGCATTTGATCTGGGTGTAGAGGTCGAGCGCGTGCGGCTGATCGTTTTTCTCGCGGCAAGCTTACTGGTCGGAGCGTCCGTCGCGGCGAGCGGCTCTGTGGGCTATGTCGGTCTGGTCGTGCCGCATCTGGTGCGTCTCTCGACCGGCAGTGATAACCGCACGACGATACCGGCAGCGGCGCTGGCGGGAGCGCTTTTCGTCGTCGTCGCAGACACCACGGCGCGAACGGTGATCGCTCCCAGAGAGCTGCCCGTCGGAGCAATCACCGCGCTCATCGGCGCACCGCTCTTTATTTACCTGCTCAGAAGAGGGTAAGCGCAAGGGATGAGGGCGGAGGGATGAAGGATGAAGAGTTCAGGCGGTAATGACGACACTTAATAACAGAGAAATTTTCAATGCTTGAGGCACGCGAGATCAGTGTGAGTTATGGCGAGCGCGAGGTGGTCAGAGGCGTTTCTTTGAGCGCCGTGCCGGGCGAGGTCGTCTGTCTTATTGGCCCAAACGGTGCGGGGAAATCCACACTGATGCGCGCCTTGAACGGAGCAATTGCGCCGACGAGTGGGGAGATTTACCTGGACGGCAAAAGGCTTGGCTCGTATGCGCGGCGCGCCGTGAGCCGCCGCATCGCTGTGGTCGCGCAGGAGGCTGAGCTGCGCTTTCCCGTGACGGTGCTGGAGTTCGTGCTCGGCGGTCGTTACGCGTGGTCAAGCACAGGCGCATGGGGCTGGGAGACCGAGCGCGATGTGACAGTCGCGCACTCTGCCATTGAGGAAACGGGCCTGGAGGATTTCACGGCGCGATTGATGAACGAGCTTTCAGGCGGCGAGCGGCAACGCGCAGTGCTGGCACGTGCTCTGGCGACCGAGGCGGCCATCCTTTTGCTTGACGAGCCGACGGCGAATCTGGACTTGGCCCATCAGGCGACTGTGCTGCGGCTTGTGCGCGCGCGTTGCGACACGCAGGGGGCGGCGGCGGTGGTCGTAACGCACGACATAAATCTCGCGGCGGAGTTTGCTGATCGCGCTCTGCTGCTCAAAGGTGGTCGCATGCTGGCCACAGGGACACCACGCGAGGTTTTGACGCCGCGCACCTTGGGCGAGCTTTTCGAGATTGAAGTTTTAGTGGATGCACACCCGGTCACGGGAGCGCCACGTATTACCCCGGTGCATGGATCGCGCCGGTGAACTGTTAACCAACGAGCGACGGATCAGGGAAGGCGGTGCAAAGCCGCCACTGCCCGCGCAACTGTAAACAGCGACCAACGTTCCGCCAGACACGTCAGCCACTATTCCCCACAGGGAACGGGAAGGCAGCGGAACGGAACGAAGGGATGAGGGCGGAGGGATGAGGGATGAATAAGAAAGCATTCAAGAACGGGAAGCATTCCTTTCATCCCTCATCCTTCATCCCTCATCCCTTCGTTCCGCTGTGAGTCAGGAGACCTATCCGGCGTTCTCTTGCGGGCTCGTACTGCGACGGGCAGGAGAAGCTAAACATGAGAGATAAAAAGAATGGTGAAAAAAGGTTCAGTGGTCTTTGGCAAAGAGCTGTGGATGTAATTCCGTTGATCGTATTGCTCTCGCTCTTTTCGATCAGCGGGTTGGCCCAGAGTGGTGGACGTATCAGCGGGCGCGTGACGGATGAGAGCGGCGCAAACATCTCGGGTGCGGAGGTTCGTTTGCGCTCGCGCGAGGGCTTGCGACTGTTTGCGCGCACAGATCAGGAAGGCGTCTACGGTTTTACGGGCCTTGGTGCGGGCGACTATATCCTGGAAGTGACGGCGCGCGGATTTGCCGTCGTGACTTCCGAGGGCTTTCACGTCGAGCGTGGACAAACTGCGACGCGCGATCTTGTGCTCCCGGTCGCGGCCGTTAGCGAGAGCGTCGTGGTCGTCGCTACGGGCACGCCGCAACGCGCAGACGAAGTCTCTAAGGCCGTTACGCTTCTTGATGAAGAGCAGATAGAGGCTCGGCGGGAGGTTACGCTCTCGGAAGCTCTGCGCGGCACTCCGGGTCTGCGAGTACAGCAGCAGGGCTCGCCCGGCGCGCTGACCACTTTGCGCCTGCGCGGCCAGAGAAATTTCGATACGGCTCTGTTGCTTGACGGACTGCGCGTGCGCGACTCTGCGGACATCAACGGCTCTGCGCTCCCTTTCCTGACAGACCTTGTGCCGACGGGTCTGGACCGCGTAGAGATACTGCGCGGCTCAGGCTCTTCGATCTACGGCACGAATGCCATCGGCGGCGTCATCAATCTAGTGCCGAGGACGGGGGCGGGCCGCCCGCGCTTTGAGGTTGGGTTTGAAGGCGGAGGGCTTGGGCTCTTTCGTGAACGCTTTCAAGGCTCAGGCGGCGCGGGTTCGCGCTCCGGATACAGCTTTAGCCTCGCGCGCATGGACGTGCGCCGTGGCGTTGATAGCGAAGATCAGTACGGCAACACTTCGGGCGGCGCGCGTTTTCAGTTCAACGCGACGCCTTCGATTACCATCGCCGCGAATTTTTACGGCACGCACTCGAACGCGCGCGTCAACAGTAACCCGCGTCCGCTTGTCAGCGCAGCCGCCAGCGGCCAACCATATCCTGAAGCGATAGAGGGTGTGACCTTCCAGCCGGACTTTAACAATCCGGATCAGGGTCGTCGCAATCGCTTGCTCGTAGGCTCTCTCAGATTCACGCACAGCGTTAACGAGGTCTTTTCCTACACGGTCGCATACCAGAAGGTTTCGACGCGCCGACGGAATTACAATGGGCAGGAGATTGATCCGCGCTTCGCTTCGTTCTTCCCGTTTGGTGATTTCGCGTTCAATGGTACGAACGACGGCGGGACGGATACGTTGGACGGTCGCGCGAATCTGCGGCTGAGCCGATGGAATCTTTTGACCGTTGGTTTAGAGTTCGAGCGCGAGACACTTTTTCAGGAGACGCTCACGGACTTCGGCAAGTTCGGCGGCGCGACGGATCGCCAGCGCACCTTCGCAGTCTTCGGTCAAGATCAGCTTTTTCTCCTGGATGATCGTTTGCAAATCTCTCTGGGGCTGCGCGGGCAGTTCTATCGCATCAACGCCGCAGACCGCCCGGGATTTCTCTCTAACATCTCGGCCGAAAGCTCCATCACGGGCGACGGGGCAATCGCCTATTTCATACGCTCTTCGCGGACGAAGCTTCGCGCGCACGCGGGCAACGGCTTTCGCGCGCCGTCGCTTTTCGAGCGCTTCGGCGAAGGGACTTTCCAGCAGGTCGGATTTACACGATTCGGCGACCCGACGCTTCGCGCAGAGCAGTCGATCAGCGTGGACGGTGGATTCGACCAGCGCCTGATAAACGACCGCTTGCTGTTCGGCGCGACCTTCTTTTACACGCGGCTTCAGCGCGTGATTGATTTTACGGATTTCCAGAACCTGTTTGCGCCCGACGCGCCGCCGGACCCCTTGGGCGTCGGCCGCACGTCCGGCTATCTGAATTTTCCCGGAGGCATCGCGCGTGGGATTGAGACTTCGCTCGAAGCTGTGCCGTTTCGCGGGATGGACGTTCGCGCTTCATATACTTTTACGAACAGCGACCGTTTTGTTCCGGCAGAAGGATTGCAGCAGCAGTTCGTCATCCCGAAGCATCTGTTCGGCCTCTCTGTGAGTGAACGGTGGCGCTCCGTTCTGTTTAGCTTTGACCTCAACCGCACGGGCTCGTATATCGCGCCGCTTGGATTTCCGGCGGTCGTGCTCAAGTTCAAGGGATATACAAAGATGGATGCCTTTGCGAGCTACGAACGGGCGCTCGGCGAAGGCGTCGTGCTGGTCTTATTCGGCGGTGCGGAGAACATCCTGAACCAAAATTATTTCGAGAACGGTTTTCGCGCGCCGCGAGCAACGGGCAGAGGCGGACTGAGCTTCAGGTTTTAGAGTGAAGGGAAAAGGTCGGTCAAAAACTTTCAGGTTGCAGGGCCGAAGACTCTGCAACCTGAAAGAGTAACTGAATAAAGTTTAGTCTACTGCGCGGTCGACATCGGCCTTGGTCAAAAAACCGCCGATCAAAAAGACTATGCCGAGCAGCACGTGGACAATGTGATCCATTGTGCCGAGTTCCAGTTGGCCCGGAATAACTCTCCAGAGTCTCGCGTCGCGTCCCATGTCGGCCATGCCCGCAATGGTAGGCGCTTGATCGCTCCCAAGCAGAAAGCCGCAGATGCCGAGCAGTAGATAGACGATCCCGAAGACTATGCAGAACAGGCGGGCCGCAGAGAGTGTGCCTGCGAAACCAAGATACAGAGCGACCGCGCCTGAGATGATGTGTACCAGGTTGTGTACGACGCTTAAATGTGTGCCGAGAAAACCTGGCATCACGAAACCGACGACTCCTACCAACAAGAACACGACACCCAAAATCTTACAGATGGTTTTTGCCATGATCCTTATTTTCTCTCCTTTATGAGAAAAAGGTTAACAACCGTTGGCGGTATCGCCCTAGTGAAAGGCTTCCGCCCTTGCTAGTTACGTATGGGCCGGTGGGAGCGGATTGTACACCAAAGCGGCCCGATTATTTGCAAAAGAATTGTCACCGAAGATTTTCGCCCCCGTGTTTGTTGAGCGCGGATTTCGGCGGGTGTTATACTCGAACTAGAAAAAAGCGAGTTCAGTAATTAAAACAGGGTAATGTTATGCCGGAAAAGCCTAAAACCATTGCAACTCCGCGTCGTTTGAAACGATACGTCCACATCTTTGGGCGCATAGCCGCCACGCTCCTGCTGCTTTTTATGGTTGCTCAGGCCGCCTCTGCCTATACGCTCGTCATGCGCAGCGGTCGCCAGATAAAGATTCCGGACAACTTCAATGTCACTCGCCTGACGCTTTCGTATGAGGCCGCGCCCGGCATCAGCGTGACCTTGCAGATGTCTATGATAGACATCGCGGCCACCGAACGGCTCAATAACGAGCCTGCGGGAAGCCTCCTGCGTCGGGCCGAAGGCGTAGGGGCGGCGGCTTCGACGGAGAAAAGCGCTGCTGCTGTCGTACCTTCAACGCCACGGAGCGCGCGTCGCACGATCACAAACAGAGACCTTGAAGCCCTTCGCCGTGCGCGTATGGAGAGCGAAGAGGCTTATGAGCGCAGGCGCGTCGCTCTGGGCCTGCCCTCTCTTGAAGAGACGCGCCGTCGCAGTGAAGAGGAGACGCGAAAACTTACTGAGCAATCGCGCGAGCGTGACGAAGAGGAAGCGCAGTCAGAGCTTTACTGGCGAGAGCGCGCCACGGAGCTGCGCACGGAAACGGCCGTCGTCGATGCCGAGATAAACTATCTGCGTAATCAACTGGCGCGCTCACAGAGAACTTTGACCTTGAGTTCGTACGCCGTCGTGACTGGCGCGTTGCCGCGTTTTCCATTCAGACCACGCGCCGGAGGGCTGCCCCTTAGAGGGCGCTGGCCGCCAACGCTCGGAGCAACGGATACGGGCGCGCGAGCCGTCGGCGTCGTAGGCTTCGGCGGAGGCTCTACGCGCGGGCAGGTGATCGTCAATACTCCCGGCCCGGTCTTCCATAATTTCGGTAGAAATAATTTTGGCGGACGCCGTGGCTTCCCCAGACCGCGCGCGTTTGTGCCGCCCTTCGGGCTCTACGCGCAGACGTTGCCGGTTGAAGATTCTTCGTATGATCGCTCTGTGCTCTTAACGCGCCTGCACGAGCTTGAAAGCGTGCGTGCCGGACTGGATGCGCGCTGGCGTCTGCTCGAAGACGAAGCGCGGCGCGCGGGAGCGCTTCCCGGTTGGCTGCGACCTTAAACAGAAAGATTCGTGTGCCTCTCTGCGCGGCAGAGCATAGGAGGTTAAAATTTTCGGTGTCGAGTGTGGAAAGGAAATCTTTGATGGATGCTGAGCCGGAGGTCGAACTCATCAGCGCGGAGGATGCCTGGAAGCTGGTCGAGCAGGGAATGAATCCGGTCTTTATAGATACGCGCAACGCGCGCCACTGGGCACAGAGCGATGTCAAGATACCGGGCGCGCTGCGCATCTGGCGCGAAGAGCTTGAGGCCAGAATCGAGGAAGTCCCGCGCGGGCGCACCATCATTACCTATTGCACCTGACACATGGAACATTCAAGCACCCGTGCGGCGCTCATCCTCATGGCACATGGCTACACAGATGTTCACCCGCTCGAAGACGGCATGAACGCCTGGCGCGATCTGGGCTATCCGTTAGTGAAAAAGGAGTAAGCAGTTTTCAGTTTTTAGTTTTCAGTTATCAGTAAAAGCAGGTTGTCTTTTCTGAAAACTGAAAACTGAAAACTGAAAACTGAAAGCTATTTATGAAAGAAGGTTGGGAAACAGTTATAGGGCTTGAGATTCATGCCCAGTTGAGCACGGAATCGAAAATCTTTTGCGGGTGTTCGACGCGTTTTGGCGACGAGCCGAACTCGAATACGTGCCCTGTGTGCCTGGGCTTGCCGGGCGCGCTGCCTGTCCTTAACGAGCGCGTCGTAGAGTTGGGCGCGCGTGCGGCACTGGCGCTCTCTTTGCAGATCAACGAGCGCAGCATCTTCGCGCGCAAGAACTATTTTTATCCAGACCTGCCGAAGGGGTATCAAATCTCGCAATACGATCAACCGTTTTCCGAGCGCGGCGAGCTGGAGATTATGACCGCAGAGCGCGACGAGGCCGGACACCCGCGCGAGTGGCGACCGCTGCGCATACGCATCACGCGGCTGCACCTGGAAGAGGACGCGGGCAAAAACGTCCACGAGGGTCTGCCCGAAGTTGATCGCTATTCTTATGTCGATTTGAACCGCGCCGGGACTCCGCTCGCAGAGATCGTCACAGAGCCGGATTTCAGTTCTTCATGGCAGGCTTATGATTACGTCAACTATGTGCGTCGCGCGCTTCAGTGGGTCGAAGCCTCTGATGCCGATATGGAGAAGGGAAATCTTCGCTGCGAGGCGAACGTTTCTGTGCGCCGCAAAGGCGATGAGAAGTTCGGCACGAAGGTCGAGCTGAAGAATCTGAACTCCGTGCGCTTTATGCAGCGCGCCATCGAATACGAGATCGAGCGACAAATTAACCTGATTGAATCGGGCGGACACGTCACGCAGGAAACTCGCCTGTGGGACGACCGCGCGCAGGAGACGCGTGTCATGCGCTCGAAGGAAGAGGCCCATGATTATCGTTATTTCCCTGAGCCAGACCTTCAGCCGCTCACAGTCGCGCCGGAATTTATTGAAGGCGTGCGCAACTCTTTGCCGGAATTGCCCGAGGCGCGACGCAAACGTTTTATGGAGGCATACAGTCTCTCATTCAGCGACGCTTCGCAGTTAACCTCGGAGCGGGCGCTTGCGGATTACTACGAACAGGCGGCAAGTGCTTCAGGGAATCCGCGCGGCGCTGCCAACTGGATCAGGTCTGAATTGCTGCGCGAGCTGGAAGTGTCCGGAAAGGAAATCTCCGCCTGTCCCGTTTCGCCGGAAGAGTTGGGCGCGCTCGTTCGCCTGATTGACGAGGGCCGTATCAGCGGCAAGCAGGGCAAGGATGTGCTCGTGGAGATGTGCGCGACTGGCAAGACGGCTGAAGCTGTAGTGGAAGAACGCGGCCTCGTACAGGTCAGCGATGCGAGCGCCATCGACCCGATCATAGACGAGGTGATCGCCGCTAACCCGCAGCAGCTCGCGCAGTATCGCTCCGGTAAAGAGACGCTCTTCGGCTTCTTCGTCGGACAGGTGATGAAGGCTTCAAAGGGCAAGGCGAATCCGAAGGTAGTCAACGAACGCTTACGTGAAAAGCTAAGCTCTTAATAAACAAGGGGGAAGAAAAATGAGTCTTAATGGTAAACGAGCGATTGTCACGGGCGGCACGAAGGGCATTGGTCGTGCGATTGCAGAGGCTTTGGTGCGCGAGGGCGTCGCGGTTTGTATCAGCGCGCGGCATGAGGATGAGATAGAGCGCGCCGTTACTGAGCTGGGCGGCGTGGGCGAAGCAAGTGTCACAGGCGCGGTCTGCGACGTGCGCGATTACGAGGAGGTCAAAGCTCTCTTCGAGCACACGGTCGCGGAGTTGGGCGGCGTGGATATTTTAATCAACAACGCGGGCATCGGAGTGTTCGCCTCCGTCGAAGACTTATCGCCGGAAGATTTTCGCGCGGTGCTTGAGACGAACCTGTTCGGAGTTTACTATTGTTGCCACGAAGCCATCCCGCAGATGAAGCGTAGCGGCGGCGGCTATATCATCAACATCTCTTCGCTCGCGGGCGTCAACGCGCACCCGCAGATGGCCGCCTACAACGCCTCGAAATTCGGTCTCAACGGTTTCAGCGAAGCCTTGATGCAGGAAGTGCGTCAGGACAATATCAAGGTTAGCTATATTATGCCCGGCTCTGTCAATACGAACTTCGGCGGCGGTGAGCCGAGCGTGGAAAAGAGCTGGGAATTGCAGCCAGCGGACATCGCGCAGGTCGTCCTCGATCTGCTTCATCACCCGGAGCGGAGTCTGCCGAGCCGCGTCGAGATCAGGCCGAGCAAACCGCCCGTCAAGAAATAGTTTGCCGACTCGAATTGTGTTTTATATCGCCACCTCGAAAATTTACAGGCTTAATAATCACGTCAGAGGAGAATAAATAAGAGATGGAAGCCAGTGATGCTGCTGAGCAGATCGTGGAGGTGAACGAGGGCGGAGGAAATGAGGCGGATAATAAATTTCGTTCGGTCACGGCGCTCGTGATCGCGTTTATGGCGATGCTGCTGGCGATCACTAGCCTCGGCGGAGGTAATGCGGCAGAGGATATTATGAACAATAATATTCATGCGAGCGACACCTGGGCTTTTTATCAGGCCAAGAGTATTCGACAGACCTCGAACAAGCTGGCGGCAGACACGCTGGAAGCAGAGCTGCTGGTTCATCAAAGCTCTATGACGCCCGAAGCGCGCCAGGCCATTCAACAGAAGATAGACAAACTCAAAGAGACTGCTGATCGTTACGAGAGCGAGCCTGACCCGCAGGACCCTAACAACCCGCTCAAAGGCGAGGGACGAAAACAGCTCTCTGCGAGGGCGCAGAATTTCGAAGCCGAGCGTGATCGCGCTCAACTGCAAGACCCGAATTTCGATTTCGCCGAAGCGCTTTTTCAGATAGCGATTGTGCTTGCCTCTGTGGCGATTCTGGCGATGTCCCGTTTGATCTTCAAAATCTCGCTCGCTGTCGGCGCGCTCGCCTTTGTCCTGATGCTCAACGGCTACTTTCTCTTCTTCAAGCTGCCCCTTTAAGAATCAACGGCGGGCTCTTAAAGAATCATCATTGAGTCCGACGAGTGAAGGCCTCAATCGAATCGGGGGGTTAAAATATGAAAGTATTGCTCAGGGCTTTGATCGCCGCTCTGCTTTTGCTGCAAGGAACGATTGCGCAGGCAAGCGGTCACAGTTATTCAAAGGGGAGCGCGCAATCGCCGCCCTCCGCGCAGTCTGCTGAGCTGGCCGAAGCGGATCGCCTGAATCAGTCAATGGTTCAGCTTCACAAAGAGGGCAGGACCGATGAAGCGCTGTCGCTGGCCGCGCGTGTGCTCGAAATCAGAGAGCGCGCGCTCGGCCAGGATCATAAGCTTGTCGCCGTCGCTCTGTTTAATCTGGGAGAGCTTAATTTTGCCAAGCGGCAGTACAAGACAGCAGAGCCGTTTTACAGGCGCGCCCTCAACATACTTGAAAAGACGCCCGGGATGGACGATGCGCTGCTCGGCAAGGTCTTAAGTGCGCTGGGTCTTTTAGAATATATAGATCGCGATTACGGGAAGAGCGAAGATTTTTATCAGCGTGTGCTTGAGGTCAACGAAAAGGCTTTCGGCGCGGAGAGCCTTGAGGCCGCCCGTGCTCTGCTGAGCCTGGCGGAACTCCACAGGCTGCTCAACCGCCACATGAAGGCCGAGAAGCTTTTCCTGCGACTCCTGTCGATTGAGAAGAAGTTCTTGCAGCCGGATGACGAAGAGTTGATTCAGGCGCAGGAGCGCTACACCTGCCTGCTCTACGAAAGCAATAAGCTCAAAGAAGCGCTCGCCTATAAGAAGATTTTAGCCGAAGAGCGTAAGCGACCGGCCACGCTCATCTCCGATCAGATTCTTAACGGCGTGGCGCTCAGTCTCCCGCGACCCGACTACCCGCTGGACGCACGCCGCGTCCGGGCGTACGGCGTGGTCATCGTCAAAGTCACCATAGACGAAGCAGGCAAGGTGATTGAAGCGCAGGCCACCTGCGGCAATCCTTACCTGAGAAAAGCCTCCGAAGCGGCAGCCGCCAAGGCGCGCTTTTCGCCTACGATCAAGGACGGGCAGGCGGTTAAGGTCACCGGCGTTATCACCTATAACTTTATGGGCCAAAGATAAAACGCAAGCGCTGCTCTCTGAGGGGAAATCATGCGAGCCGTATTGCAGCGCGTCACGCGCGCCTCCGTCAGGGTCGATGGCGAAACGGTCGGCGAAATTGGTACGGGGCTCGTCGTGCTGCTCGGCATCGCGCGTGACGACGATGAGCAGGACATAAAATACCTGACGGAGAAGATCGTCTCGCTCAGAATCTTTGAGGACGCAGAGGGGCGCATGAATCTCTCTTTGCAGGACGTGCAGGGCTCGCTGCTGATTGTTTCGCAGTTTACGCTCTACGGCGACGCGCGGCGCGGTCGTCGGCCCTCCTGGATCGAGGCCGCGCCACCCGAGATTGCCGAGCCGATTTATGAACGGTTCATAGAGGAAGCGCGCCGCTTGATTGAGCGGGTAGCGACGGGAGGTTTTCGCCGGATGATGTTGGTGGAACTCGTCAACGATGGGCCAGTGACTATCCTGCTCGACAGCCGCCGTCTGTTTTAAGCTCGCTTGCAGACATGAAAGGCCGCAGTCAATCTGTTAATATCTGAACGCTCTACAAAATCATCTATCAACGAAGCTCAAGTCAGCATCGCAAAGCGGAGGCAAACCAAGAGTGAATAGTCAACGGCGGCGGCGAGCACCGGAGGCTCGGCCCATGACCGGTCGGACAATTGTGTGGGCGAGCAGCCTGATCCTCTTTATCCTGCTCGCGCTCTCGCAGGCGGCATGCGGCAATCAGACTGCGACCAGGGATTCAGATAACGCCAACAGCGATGAAGCGGCCCTGGAAGCGACGGTCACGAAGAACGTCAAGCCCGCGCCGGACGCGGAAGTGGCCGTCATGGAGATGACAGACCCCGGCTACGGTCGCATCGTCATAGAGCTTTACCCGAACATCGCGCCGAAGATGGTTGAACGCTACAAGCAATTGATCAAAGAGGGTTTTTATAACGGCACGACCTTTCACCGCATCAACCCTGAGCTTGGCATTATTCAGGGCGGCGACCCGCTCTCGAAAGACGACAATCCGGCCAACGACGGCACAGGAGACTCGCCTTATCCGAACGTGCCCGGCGAGATGAGCGATATTCCTTTTGACAGAGGAATCGTCGGCGCGGCGCGTAAGGGCGCGCGGCCTTCTTTCGGAGGGCAGCCCGGCTTGACTGAGAAAGAGGCGCGCGATACGGCCAACTGCCAGTTTTACATCACGCTCAAAAAAGTGCCGGAGTTCGATAAGAAGTACACCGTCTTCGGTCGCGTCATCGACGGCATCAACAACGCAGACATCATCGCCGGCGCACCCGTCGACAACGGCTCTGAGCGACCATCACCCAGCATCATCATCAAAAGCGTCACCCTTCAGCCACGCACAAACTTTGTCAAGTAGCGAGAAGAGAGCAGTGGCGAGTAGCGAGCGACGAGTATCAAGTTAAAGGACGAGTTTAAATTCCTGAAAGACGTGCCCTGCTCCCCGAAGGGGAGACATAAAATAGCCGGGGGCAACGCCCCCGGTATCTGGTAGATTTGTTATTTCGACCCTGAAGGGGTCGTACGTGATTTATATGACCCTTACAGGGTCAGGACATTGATTATGACGAGAAACCGGGGGCGTTGCCCCCGGCTATTTTATTAAGCCCTTTGCAGGGCGCAGAATCAGAACCTTTTAATACAACCTGCGAACCTGATTTATCTTTTCCCTCGCCACTCGTCACTGCCTTTAAATCGTATCTTCGTCCGCCTTAGAGTTCTCGTCCAGCTCGAAACGGTCACGGTCGCGGCGGTCAATCTTGTCAATAAACTCAAGCTCTTCGTTGTCTTCGTAGGTGACGCCGACGGCGCGCGCGTTCTCTTCGACGATTGATTGATCGGGCGTAGGGTTATCGCCGGAGACAGATTCTGTGCCGCTGTCGTTGACATCTTCCCAGGTGGCGTCCGGATCGCCGCCCGCGTCGTCCGGCGAGGAGGCTGTGTTGTTGCGCAGGCGTTGCGCCAGCAGGTCAGGGTCTTTGGGCGCGCGCGAAATCTCTTCCTCCATAAACTCTTCTATCTCGGGGTCTGGCACGAAGTTCGGATCGTTACTCAGATACTCAAAATCTTCAGGTCTTTTCTTTGGCATCCCATTTGGTCTCCGTCAAATAAGCATTCAGTAATCAGTTATCAGTAGTCAGTTATCAAAAGAAAAACTTTGCGCGCTTTCTTCATCCCCTTACAGAAAATGGAAATTGCGCTCTGAGGTCAAAGCGCACGTCTGGCGCGCGACCTTCAAAAGCTGACTGCTGATAACTGATTACTGAACGCTCAAACTATAACAGATGGCCGGAAAAACGGGCAATCACCACACATGATTTCTCGCCGGATGCTTTGCTTGACGTTTCAAGGGGCTGCGCCCTACACTAAACTTTGGACAATAAATCTGTGAATGCCCTGAGTTTCACTCGATGCCTGCGGTTGGCGAACCTGCGTTCGTCCATCGTGTGCATGACCCACACAACTGCTTACAAATCTTATGTCACATAATCTCTACAGCACGCTGCAAACCTTCGACATTGGCAACAAAGGCGAGGGACGTTTCTATTCTCTGCCCGTACTTGAAAGGCAGGGTATTGGGCCCATCTCTCGCTTGCCCGTCAGCATTCGCGTCATCCTCGAATCCGTCCTGCGTAACTTCGACGGCAAGAAGATAACGGAGGAGCACATACAGCAACTGGCCAACTGGCAACCAAGCGGCGAGCGGACAGAGGAGATTCCGTTTATCGTCGCGCGCGTCCTGTTGCAGGATTTTACAGGTGTGCCGTTGCTGGTCGATCTGGCGGCGATGCGCTCCTGCGTGGCGCGACTGGATAAAAATCCGAACCTCATAGAGCCGCTCGTGCCCGTCGATCTGGTCATAGACCATTCCGTTCAGGTCGATTATTCGAGCGCGGTTGACGCTTTTCAGAAGAACATGGAGATGGAGTTTAAGCGCAACAACTCGCGCTATCAATTCCTGAAATGGGGCATGCAGGCGTTCGACGGATTCCGCATAGTGCCGCCGGACATTGGCATCGTTCATCAGGTCAATCTGGAATTTCTGGCGCGCGGCGTGTGGGAAAAGGACGGCCTCTATTATCCGGACTCGCTGGTCGGCACGGATTCGCACACGACTATGATTAACGGGCTGGGCATCGTCGCCTGGGGCGTCGGCGGTATCGAAGCCGAAGCGGGCATGCTGGGCCAACCCGTCTATTTCCTGACGCCGGATGTGGTCGGCGTACACATGACTGGAAAACTTCAGGAGGGCGTCACGGCGACAGACCTTGTGCTGCGAGTCACGGAGATGCTGCGCCAGGCCAAGGTCGTCGGAAAATTCGTAGAGTTCCACGGCGAAGGCGCGGCGAGCCTTCCCGCCACGGATCGCGCGACCATCGCCAACATGTCGCCGGAGTACGGCGCGACGATGGGCTTCTTCCCCATTGATGAGGAGACCTGCAAATACTTAAGCGCGACCGGAAGGACGGATGAGCAGGTCGAGGCCGTGCGCAGCTACTACACGGCGCAGGGCATGTTCGGCATCCCCGGAAAAAACGGTTGTGATTACAGTACCGTGCTTGAGCTTGATCTCTCGGAGATACGCCCGAGCGTGGCTGGCCCTAAACGCCCGCAGGATCGCATAGAACTTCCTGACTTGCGCGAAAAATTCGTAGAGCTTTTTCAAAAGCCCGTCAAGGAGAACGGCTATGGTAAAACTGAAAAAGAGCTGGGCCAGCGCTTTAACGTAAGAGTCGGACTCGGCGCTCTGAAGAGAATGGCTGCTGTCGCGGGAGGCGGCGCGCAGGAGCCCGCGACTGTTCCCGATGAAAAGCAGCTTCACGTCAGCGAAAAGAATACCAGCCCTTTGACCGAGCTTGAGATGATGAATAATCGCCCGACGCCCGACCGCGTCGCGGAAATTTTGCCGGAGGAATTTCCTGAGCGCTTCGATGATCTGGGCCACGGCGATGTCGTCATCGCGGCGATCACCTCCTGCACTAATACTTCTAACCCTAGCGTCATGCTGGCCGCAGGCTTGCTGGCGAAAAAGGCCGTCGAACGCGGTCTGATCGTTGACCCTTCCGTCAAGACTTCGCTCGCGCCCGGCTCGCGCGTCGTCACGGAGTATCTGGAAAAATCCGGGCTGCAACCCTACTTGAACCAGATCGGCTTCAATCTGGTCGGTTACGGCTGCACGACCTGTATCGGAAACAGCGGCCCGCTCGATCCGCGTATCGAAGAGGTCATCACGGATCAGGATTTAGTGGTAGCGAGCGTCCTTTCAGGCAACCGTAATTTTGAGGCGCGCGTACATCAGAGCGTCAAGGCAAATTTCCTGATGAGCCCGCCGCTGGTCGTCGCCTTCGCGCTTGCGGGTCGCGTCAACATAGACCTCTCGCAAGAGCCACTCGGGAAGGGACGCAACGGTGATGACGTTTACCTGCGCGACGTTTGGCCCAGGCTCGAAGAGATCAGCGAGCTTCTCAGTTCCGCTTACGATCCGGAGACGTACCGGCGGCTCTACAATGATTTCGCCGAGCAGAATCCGCTGTGGAACGAGATTCCTTCAAGCACCGGCGACGTTTACGAATGGGACAGGCAGTCAACCTACATACAGGAGCCGCCTTACTTTGAGAAGTTCAGCAGCGCCGTCGGAAAATTCTGCAACATCAGGGGCGCGCGTCCCCTTGCTATCTTCGGCGATTCCGTGACGACCGATCACATCAGCCCGGCGGGCGCGATCAAGCCAAGCTCTCCTGCCGGTCTTTACTTGCAGGAACACGGCGTGGCGGTCGAGGATTTTAACTCTTACGGCTCAAGGCGCGGTAATCACCAGGTGATGGTGCGCGGCACGTTCGCCAACGTGCGTATCAAAAACCTGATGGTCCCGGGCACGGAGGGCGGCATCACCGTTCACCATCCGCACGGCGACCGCGTCTCCATCTACGACGCTTCCGTCAAGTATCAGGCCGCAGGGCTTCCGCTCATCGTCATCGCCGGACAGGAGTACGGCACGGGCAGCTCGCGCGACTGGGCTGCGAAGGGCACGCGACTGCTCGGAGTCAAAGCGGTCGTGGCCCAGAGCTTCGAGCGCATACACCGCAGCAATCTGGTCGGCATGGGCGTCCTGCCCTGCCAGTTCAAAGAGGGAACGAGCGCCGCGACGCTCAACTTGGATGGAACGGAGACGTTCGACATCACCGGCCTTGAGGAAGGCGTGAAGCCTCGCCAAGATGTCACGATGCTTATTCGTCGTGCGAGCGGAGAGACGGAAGAAGTCCCGCTCACATTGCGTATAGACACGCCAATCGAGATAGATTATTACCAGCACGAAGGGATTCTGCCGTTTGTGCTGCGTCAACTGCTCGCCGGGACGACGGACTTCTAAAGCCCGGTCGGCTTAAAAAGTGTAGGTCAAAAGGCAAAAGTGAGAGTGGCCGTGCGGCGCGCTTTTGCCTTTTTTCTATGGCGGCGTTGATGAGCACTATCCTGCTGACAATATTGGGTACGGGGCTGGTGTTGCTGGTGGCGTATGATGTGTATGCCACTATCCTGCATGCGCGCGCACGCTCCGGGCCAATCGGCGAGAGCCTGAATCGCATCGTCTGGCGCTCAATGCGCGTCGTCGCTTTTCGCCTGCCGCGCCAGCGCAGGCATCGTGTGCTCAACGCCGTGGGCCCACTGCTGCTGCCTTCGTTAATCATCATCTATCTTCTGCTGCTTGTCTCAGGCTTTGCGCTTGTTTTCTACCCGCGTATGCCTGAACAGTTCGCGGTCGCGCCCGATGCGATGAGCAGCCCCGCAGTCGCCGCGATCTATTTCAGCGGTATTACGCTGACGACCGTGGGCTACGGCGACATCACACCGCATACGACCCTGATGCGTATGGTTGCGCTCGTCGAATCTGCCTCCGGCTTTGCTTTGATCTCGCTGGCGGTCACTTACTTGATTACAGTCTACAGCGCCTTGGAGCGCAAACGCGCCGTCGCGCTCTCCTTTTATCATCAGGCGGAAGAGGGCGCGGACGTGGCAGGCTTTATCGCGCACCATTTTGTGCTGGGGCGCTTTTACGGATTGGAAGCGACGCTTCGTCTGGCGACGCGCGACATACAGGGACTCCTTGAATCGCACGTCGAGCATCCCGTGATCCATTACTTTCACCCCGTCGAAGTTTATAAGAGTCTGCCGCGCATGCTCTTTCTACTGCTCGAAACCAGCTCCGTGATTCGCTCCTGCCTGGACGAGCAAGAGTACAAAGAGATTTATTATCATCCTGAAGTTCGCAATCTGGAACAGAGCGCCCATCACGTCCTCTTTGAGCTGGACGCCTCGCTTAGACTGGAAAGACGCCGCTCGCGCCGCAGTGAAACACATTACGAAGAGTCGCGGCGCTGGGCCGGGCGCTACAGGGCGACGATGCGCCGCCTGGCAGACGCCGGCATCAAGACTCGCCCGGACGAAAAAGAGGGGCTCGAAGAATACAGAGCGCGGCGCGAAGAGTGGGAATCTAAACTGCACCGCTTCTCCGTATATCTTGGTTACGACTGGGACGAAACCACAGGCGACCGCGATCTGCGCTATGCCGCCGACGAAGAGATGGAAGCACCGTTGAAGGGATGAGGGATGAGGGCGGAGGGATGAAGAAGAAAGCATCCAAGTTGAATCAGCATTCCTTTCATCCTTCCGCCTTCATCCTTGGGTAGTGGGTCATTTTCCTGTTGGAGAGAAACGAAATGGTGAGGTTTCGTTTCACTTGATGGCGCTGACTGAAGGCGTATGATGCGCAGGAACTCGGCGCTGGTAAGGAGGCCGAGCGCAAATCAGACCTACAATCTCCAAGACCAAGCTTGTTGTTAAGTGTCAGCTTAGCTTGGTCAGCCTGACTCAACTGGCAGCCTGCGCTGACTGGCCTGTGGGTAGGTTGCCTGCGTCCTCGAACAATATCACCTGATTAGTAAATGTCTCAGCGGATGCGGCTGGAAAGCCGGCTGTCCGGAATTGAATCCTGCAACGAATCTCATCATCATCCGGTATAAGCGTACCGGGGTCTTCATTGAGCGAGGCCCTGGATACGATTAACCTGTGTTCGCGGTGTAGTGGTGCACCGTTGCCTACAGCCGGCACGACAAGGTTTCCTCCGCCTACGACGTGTAGTCGTGTCCCAGTAGTGCTCCCCGGCGGGTCAATGCCGAATGCCTCGACTAAGTCCCGGAAGATCATCCCGAGTTGAGCCAGATTCCTTTCAAGCCTGTTGAAAATGATATCGTACGTGACTACGATTTCTATATCCGTACCGGTCGCACTTGCTTTGTTTAAAGTAAGTTTGGCGTTTTCAGTGCGCATGATTCATCTCCTTTAATGTTGGTGAGCAATCTTCAATATTGCACACATAGAAATATCCAAGTTTAGCTCTGAGGCATATGGAGGGAGTCGTTAATTCTCGCCAGATGTCTGGGCTATGGCTGATACGCCGTTACGAGTATCTTCGCATATCAGCGGGAAGCGAGGAGTCGCAGGCATAATAAGACAGCAATACTCATACCGTTCAAGACGCTGAAGTCTACGGCCTCTTTCAGGCGCATAATGAGATTTTGCTTTCCGGCAGGGTAACGAAGGTGTCTACCACGGAGGACAGGTGAGGACAGATCGGATAGCCTGTGCGTACTTCTGTTGAATCTTACTCTTTGTTCAACAATGAACATGACACACTAGCCATCCTTGCTCTTCTTGGACTTTGAGTGGGACAAAGTGATAAATTAGCGGGACAACAGTGAGCAGTTTTCTATTCAATCCGTTTACCAATCCGATCAACCCTTTTGTGAAGGAGTAATGTCATGTCGACTGCACAACCAGTAACCACCAACACGCCGCGCAAGTATCAGCTCTTCATTGACGGAAAATTTGTTGATGCCGAGTCGGGCAAAACATTCACGACGCCGAACCCAGCGACGGGCGATACGCTCGCAGAGGTCGCGGAGGCCGATAAGGCCGATATTGATAAGGCCGTAGATGCGGCTCGTCGCGCCTACGAGGGCAAGTGGTCAAAGATGAGCGCGCGTGATCGCGGCCGTCTGCTCTATAAGCTCTCGCAGTTGATCGAAGAGCATTCCGGGGAGCTGGCCGCGCTGGAAACCGCCGACAACGGCAAGCCCATACGCGAATCCACTTACGTCGATCTGCCGCAGGTCGTCGAAAATTTTGAATACTTCGCGGGCTATGCCACCAAGATAGAGGGCGAGACCATCCCCGTGCCCGGCCAGATGTTCAACTACACTTTGCGCGAGCCCATAGGAGTGTGCGGCCAGATCATTCCCTGGAACTTCCCGCTCCTGATGGCCGCCTGGAAACTCGCACCCGCACTGGCCGCCGGAAACACCGTCGTCTTAAAGCCCGCCGAGCAGACACCTGTGGGCGCGATGGAGCTTGCAAAGCTGATTCAGGAAGCAGGCTTTCCGGACGGCGTGGTCAACATCCTGCCGGGTTACGGCGAGACCGCTGGCGCAGCACTCGCAGCGCATCCGGGCATAGACAAGATCGCGTTTACGGGCTCGACGGAAGTCGGCAAGATCATTGCGCGCGAGGCCGCGCAGAATCTGACCAAGGTCTCTCTGGAGCTTGGCGGCAAAGCGCCGAACATCGTCTTCGCCGACGCTGACATTGAACAGGCCGTCAACGGCGCGATGATGGGCATCTTCTTTAATCAGGGACAGGTCTGCTGCGCTGGCTCGCGCCTCTTCGTCGCCGAAGAGATCAAGGACGAGTTCCTTGGACGCCTCAAAGAGAAGTCGCAGAAGATCGTTGTCGGCGATCCGATGAACAGCAACACGCACATGGGCCCACAGGTCTCTGATGAACAACTCTGTCGCATCAAGGGCTACGTAGACATCGCACGCGAAGAGGGCGCGACCGTCTTTGCAGGCGGCGAGCCGCCCAAGCTCGAAGGCAATTTCCAGAACGGCTACTTTTTCCAGCCGACGATCTTCAGCGAAGTCAAAAACGAGATGCGCGTCGCGCAGGAAGAAATCTTCGGGCCGGTCACGTCCGCCATCAGCTTCAAGGACGAAGACGACCTCATCAAGCAGGCCAACCAGACCATCTACGGCCTGTCGGCTGGCATCTGGACGCGCGACATCACGCGCGCGCATCGCTTTGCCAAAGCCGTTCACGCCGGGGTGATCTGGATCAATACCTTCAATATGTTCAATGCGGCGTCGCCCTTCGGCGGTTTCAAACAGTCCGGCTATGGCCGCGAGATGGGCAAGCACGCGCTCGATCTTTACACGCAGATCAAGAGCGTGTGGGTTGATCTCTCAGGCAAGCCGATTGGCTGGTTCGGTAACTAAAGCAAGCGGCTTTTGTTTCCATCATAAAAGGGGCACTGGGAAGACTCATCTTCCCAGCGCCCCTTTTATCATCCTTCGATTGAACCGTTGGCGAATAGATATTTTTCGGTGGCGTCCTTGCCGGATTTGATCAATGCCAGCTTTTGCGCCCGAGTGAGTTTAAAGTCTGTCGTCTTGATGCCGAGGTTGTCTATAAAGACGCTCCGCTTGACATCATCAGGATTGCTCATCAACAGATCGCGCTGAATATTTATGATGGCTTCGTAAACTTCGTCGACGAAGCGGAACAGGTCGTTGATCGTATTGACGGGCGGGTGGCTCAGGTTGTCCAGATGGAAGCCCAGCGTCTCCGGATTCGTTATGCCTTCGTCCGGCTCTAAGCCTTCGTCCGAATCGCCGTTTGAATCGGAAAGGTATCTCTGTTGGTCAAAGAGCGTGATCGGATAGTTGTTGAGCACTCCGCCATCGCAGAAGACATTGTCGCCGATCTCACGCGCGGCGAAAAAGAGCGGTATGGACATAGAGATGCGCACAGCGTCGGCAATCGCCATGTCCGGGGTGGATTCGTGGCTAAAGACGACGGACAATTGCTGCGTCAACTCTGTGCCGACGACGTAGAGGTCTTTAAAATCGGGCCGCTTCACTTCCGCAAAGGTGGAGCGCGGGTTTCCGGTCTTACCTTCGATCTGTTCTTCGATGAAGTTGAGGAAATAATCTCCCTTGTACCAGCCGTACTCCCTCAGCAGTCTCTCCGGGCCCAGGAGTCCACCGTCCTCGAACTTCGTAAAATCCATGTTCATAAAAGTCTGCGTGACCTCTGCGCCCGTATAGCCCAGGCTCACAAGCGTCGCCGTGATCGCTCCGGCAGAAGCACCGCCGACGCGCTCTATCTGACTTGAGATGCCCGCCTGATCCAACACATCCACAGCGCCCGCGTAGGCCAGGCCCTTGACGCCTCCACCTTCAAAAACCAGATTTCGATATGGGAAATTCGCCATCCACTTCTCCTTTCGATTGTGTGTACGGATTTTGTGCCGCGAGGAGAACAACTCGCGTAAAACTTGGTCGCGCCATATTCTCCTTTGATGGGTGAGAGTGTCAATTGAGAAGTCAGACGGACACGCGGCAACCCGCGTTCTAAGAAGACGGCGCGACCGTGCTATGATACTTAACGCTCTCCCGAACTGAAGTAACAGAAAAAGGAGATGCAATGCCACTACGTCGCCGGACAATTTTTTTATTGCTCGTCATCGTCGGAGTGCTCTTTTTAACGGCCTGCCCGAATCGCGAAACGATCTCGAAGATCAACGCCGATCCGGGGCGCTATCTGAACAAAGAGGTCACTGTCGCGGGGACTGTGACGGACAGTTACGGCCTGCTCAACATGGGTGCTTACGAGATTGACGACGGGACTGGTCGGCTGCTGGTCGTGACGCGTCGCGGAGTGCCTGCGCGCGGCTCTAAGGTCGGCGCGAAGGGGCGCATTCAGACGGGAGTGAGCTACGGGGGCAGAAGCTACGGGACTGTGCTCGAAGAATCTGATCGTCGCGCGAAGTGATGGAGCAGCGAGAGGCGCAAGCCGCAAGCGCAGAGAAGACGTTCATACGCAGCCTTGACGACGAGTTTGCGCGTCTGCACGAACGTTCCTGCGCGCTTCTCTCGCTGATTCCCGCAGAGCATCTTTACAGACAGCCGCGCGCAGATCACAGCAGCAACAATGTTGCGGGCGCGCTGCCGATCTATTCGTGCGGAGAATATCTGTTGCGCAGCGCCGCCACGGTCGAGCAGACCTTCGGCGGCATTACAGCCAACCTGTGGGATGACCCGTTCGAGTGGACGTTGCCGGAAACTTTAATGACGCCCGCGCACGTCCTGGAGTATTTGAATGAGGTCGAGGCGACACGACGGCGCGGCTTTGCGCTCATCGCTTCCGACGACGAACTGCGCGAAGAGATCATGCTTCCGTCAGGCGAGCGGAGTACACTTTGCGCTCTTATCTTGGAGACGCTTCAGCGCGCCTCAAATTATCAGGGACGCGCCTTTGCTTCGTTCAGGCTTTTCTCGGATAGACGTTTGCCTGCGGTGTAAGGATACGAGTCCGGGAACTCTGACCGTGCTTGAAACGTTAAGCCGTCGAGGTTCTGTTTGCGCGCCGTTTGCGTGACAGAAGAGCAAATCTCTTCTTGTGAGGGGCTTTCGATGTTTTGTCCACAGTGTGGTCAGCAACAGGTGTCTGGCGAGATGCGTTTCTGCTCGCGCTGCGGTTTCCCGCTCGGCGGCGTGATGCAACTGCTTGCCAGCGGGGGCATGGTCGCGACCAGCGACGCCACGACGGGGACATCAATCAGACCACTCTCGCCGCGCCGCAAGGGCTACAGGCAGGGCGGATTGATGATGCTCATCTCTTTGATCGTGATGCCGTTGATGGCGATCCTCTCTGAACTTGGACTGCCGGAGCTTTTGATTCCGCTGAGCGGCATCATCTTCTTCTGGGGCGGAGCCATACGCATGATGTACGCGCGCTTCTTTGAGGACGCAGGAGTGCCAGCGCCGCCCGCAGCCCTGCCCGTTTATGTTCCGCCCGCAGGCCCCGCGCAGTTCGTCGCGGGCGCGCCGCAAGCAGCCTTGCCGCCACAGCGCAGCGCACCGGCTTCAGGTTGGAGGCAGCCGACCAACACTGCCGAGATGAGGCCGCCGCCGAGCGTCACGGAGAATACGACGCGGCTGCTGGACGATAGGGACGAGCCGCCCAAACGTTAATTCGGCTACGCAGTCTTCACAGTAAATTCAATTCACAAATTTTTAAGTAAACGTCAGATGGGCCAACGCGACGCGAACCGGCAGGACGAGGCGTCGCTCGCAGAGCGTCTTCGTGAACGAATCAGACGCGCGGGCGCGATCAGTTTTCGAGACTGGATGCAAGCGGCGCTCTACGACGAACATGAGGGATATTATTGTCGTCCTGACCTGACACGCTGGGGACGCGCGGGTGATTACCGCACGAGCCCCGAGCGCAGCACGCTTTTCGCCGCCACCTTCGCGCGTTACTTCGCCACCCTCTACGCAGAACTCTGTGAGCCGGCGGTCTTCCAGATCATCGAAGCCGGAGCGGGCGCAGGCCATTTCGCCGAAGGAGTGCTGGATACACTACGGCGTTGGTATCCGCAGGTCTTTGCCGCGACACGCTACGTATTCGATGAAGCGAGCGAGGATGCAAGGCAGCGCACAAAGCTCAGACTCGCGCCATTCGCGGAGCGCGTGGAGTTTCGACGCCTCCGCGAGATCGAAACGGCCTCAGTCGAGGGAATCATCTTCGCCAACGAACTGCTGGATGCTTTCCCAGTGCATCGCGTCCGCATGCGAGACGGCAAACTCTTTGAGTTATACGTCAGATTGGATGAAACGGGAACTTTCTGCTGGGTGGACGGAGAGCCGAGCACGCCGCGCCTTCAGGAATATTTCGCGCGCCTTGGCATCAGTCTCAGTGAAGGGCAGACAGCGGAGGTTAATCTCGAAGCTGAAGATTGGATCGCGCGCGCCGCATCCGCACTCAAACGCGGTTATCTCATTACGGTCGATTACGGCGCGGAGGCAGCAGAG
This sequence comes from Pyrinomonadaceae bacterium, assembly GCA_035537255.1. Lineage (GTDB taxonomy): Bacteria > Acidobacteriota > Blastocatellia > Pyrinomonadales > Pyrinomonadaceae > DASQYE01. The sequence goes on from DATLMN010000173.1 coordinate 28,920, forward strand.
CTTTACCAAGCCCCTCATCGTCGTCAGGGAACGCTGCGCGCTTTCCATCGTCATCAATTCGCGGACGACCCGCTGGCGCGTCCGGGCGAGCATGACCTGACGACAAGCGTTGACTGGACACACATCCGCAGAGCGGGCGAGGACGCAGGGCTTCACACCATCAGCTTTGAGCGGCAGGACGAATTCTTACTGCGCGCGGGCCTGCTTGAACAGTTGGAAAGGCGTGTGGCTGAGCTGCACAGCGAAGCCGACGCGCTCGTCCTGCGCTCAAGCGCTCGCACGCTTATCCTTCCCGGTGGGATGAGCGAAAGCTTTCAGGTGCTCGTTCAAAAAGTCATTGAACGGTAAAGAGTGACAGCCCCAGCCCTTTATGTAAGCGCATTGACAATCCGGGCCAGCGTGACCGATGATTATATATGTGAGCAACGAAGCTGACACATTGCCAAACCTTCAAACGCTAATCGAAGAGATGCGCGCCGGGTTCGCGTCTGTCAACCAGCGCCTTGACCGTATCGAAAGCCGCGTGTCTGCGATTGAGCACCAGCTTGAAAACATGGACATTCGATTGGACGGCATGGAGAGCTTCGCGCACCAGACCCGCTCCGAAGTGTTGAGCCTGCGTAAAGACTTCAAAGAGCATCGTCTGGAGTTCAATGCGTTCAGCAAGCAGTTTGGGTTTGAAACCGAAGCACCCCAAGAGACGGGCCTCGCCCGGTCAGACATACAGGCAGACCGGGAGCGCGCCTAGTCCAAGTAAGTTTAGCTCCTTTCACTCTCATTCCAATCCCGACAGCCATTATCCTCCGCACGTTATTTTGAAGTGACCGTCACGGTAGTTGAGTTGGCTGTGTTACCGGCGGCATCAAAGGCGCTGGCCTGTAGGCTGAAGGTGGCCTTGATGTTGGGCACTTGCCATGCGCAGGTGAAAGGCGTGGCCGTGTCCGTACAGGTCAAAGCTCCGTTGACGCGGAACTCTACGCGCGTGACGCCGACGTTGTCGCTCGCCGCAGCCGTGATCGTCACGGTGCTGCGCCGCGTGACGCTCGCGCCGTTGGCCGGACTGGTGATCGAGACGGTCGGCGCAATGCCGTCCCTGACCGTGATAGAGCGCGGCGCGCTTGTCGTGCTGTTGTCAGAGGTGTCAAAAGCCTTGGCCGTGAGCGTGTAGCTGCCGGGCGTCTCCGTGCTGGTGTTCCACTGAATACTGTAGGGCGCAGTGTTGTCAGTGCCGAGCAGTACGCTGTTCTTGTAGAACTCGACTCTCGCCACTCCTTTGTCATCACTGGCCGTGGCAGCAACTGTCACAATGCCCGTCAAAGTAGCTCCGGCTGCTGGTTGAGTCAGGCTGACCGTCGGCGGCAAGATGTCGTGCTTGACGTTGACTGTGACGTTGGCAGATGAGCCCACATTGCCCGCTGCGTCATAGGCTTTGCTAAAGAGAGTGTGGTTGCCCTCGCTGATCGGGTCTGTGTCCCAATTGAAGGTGTAGGGAGCAACAGTATCAGTCCCGATCAAGTTGCCGTCCTGATATAACTCCGTGCGAGTCACGCCGACGTTATCCTGTGCGTTGATCTGCACTGTGACGACGCCGTTGACTGTTTGCCCGCCGGTGGGCGAAGTGATGCTCGTCGTCGGTGGCGCAGCGTCGTGAACGACGTTGACGTTGACGGGATTCGAGCTGCCGACGTTGGCCGCAGCATCGTAAGCCTTGCTGACCAGAGTATGACTGCCAGCGCTGACAGGGTCTGTGTTCCAGCTAAACGTGTATGGAGCAGTGGTATCAGTCCCGATCAAGTTGCTGTCCTGATAAAGCTCTACTCTCTGGACGCCGATGTTGTCTTGCGCGCTGACGGCGACGGCGACAGTTCCGTTGACGGTTTGGCCGTTGGCTGGAGAATCAATCGCGGTCGTCGGCGCTTGCGTATCCGCCAGAGGATTGATGGCCGTCAGCTCGAAGGTGTATTCGAGTTTGTTGTTGGAATTATCAACGCCCGTCAGGCGCAGCGCTATCTTAGTGAAGGGAACTGCGGGCACGTTGGCTGTGTAGCCGCCACCGCTTGCGCTCAAGGTCAAAGGCGTAAAGACTCCGTTAACGTCGCTTGAGAAACTTGCTGTGACTTGCGAGAGGCTGCCGCCGACTGCATCCATCTCGAAATAGAGCTGGTTGGTCGTGCTGCTGTCGTGCTGGTCGCTGCGCTGGCCCGCTGTCGTATATTTCATCTGCGTCAGCGACGGCGGATTGGGATCGCTGAGCGTCGTGTTGAAGGTCGCGACGACCTGTGCGCTCAGGCTTATCCCGCGATTGAAGTACGGGAAGCTGCTGATCTTGAATTGATATGGGCCGGGCGTTGACGTTCCGATAAACGGCAGCGCCGTCCATGTAGAGGTCGCTTGAAACGCTGGCAGCGCGCCCGAAGCGACCACAGAGCCGTTGCTGCTCAGCTCGTAAGGAACTGCATCGTAGTCCTGGAAAGCGAAATCCTGTCTCAGGAAAGCCGCAGGGCGCGTGCCGTAATAGGGCAGCAGTCGAACGCCCGTACTGCCGTTCGCGAACTTAGCCATCCACAGCGATGGGCCAAGGCCGTTGTAAGCCACGCCGTTGTCCCAGGTGGGGAAGCAGGCGGCGTCGAAGTAGAAAGCCTTTCGCGTGTGCGAGGCCAGATCGAAATAAGGAGACTGGAAGACGGATGCGCACGCTCCGCCGGAAGGACAGCCCGTCCGCGTCTGATCGGAGACCTGGTAATGAGAAGCGGCGGCAGGCAACAGACTGTTGATCGTCTGCGTAATGGGAAGCTGTAGCGTAAAGTTCACATTCCAGTTGGCAAAGCAGGTGTTCGACCCCGGAGGACAACTAAAGACCAGCGGCAAGGCCGACCCCGTATCACGATTGAGATCGGTCTTGATCTGCACGGATTTGAAATCCGCAGGAGTGTTGGTGTAAGTGCGGCTAGCGCTTAATCCTGTAAACCCTCCGTAGTAAAAATCGAGTACGGGCGCGGCCTGGCGGCGACCGTCATAAATCTCGTGGTGACGATAGCTGGCGCTGACGGCGGAATAGTAGTTGGTGGTGTAATCGGTCGCGCCCGTCAAACGAACCACGCCGAGCCCTGCGGGCACATATTGATCGAACGTGTCCTTGATGCCGAGCTGGCCTGCGCTCGCGCCGGACGGGTCTGTTCCGATCATCTTCGTCTGGAACGCCGCATCACTGCGACTCGCCGTCACGGTCGCGCTTCCGCCGCTCAAAGAGATTCCTTCTTTAAAGACGACGTACTCATGCGTGCCGGAGGCATCTGATCTTGGCAAATAATAGAGCACCAGATCATAAGGCCCAGCCGTGTCCAGATAGATGGAGGTCTGGTTACTGGTCACATTAAAGATCATCTGCATCTCGGTTCGGTTATGCAGAAAGGCCGTCGTGTTGATGATGTCGCTCCCCTGCGGGTCATTGATCGTCAGGACAAAGAACTTGGCGAACTTGGTCGTGACGCTCGCATCGACGGTCGCGTTTGATACCCTCAACGTCGCGCTGTAACTGCCGTTGGGCACGACCGTGTTGTCGACGACGAAATTCGTATCGATGGTCACAGCGCCTTCGGGCGGAATGGTGACGCTCAAAGGGCTCTGGAAGCTGATGCCTGCGGGAAATGCAGAGGAAGAGATGTTGAGAGTCTGGGTAATATCAGAACGGAAGTTGGTGATCGTTATCGTCCGTGTCTCCGAAGTCCATGAAGACAGAGACGGATTGTCCGCTCCGTAATCGACAATCGGCGAGGGAGAGATTCTGACGGTGGCCGCAACGTGGACTGTGACGGGAATAATCCCCTTGGTCTGTCCACCTTCCTTGAGCACAATACTGCCCGTGTAATTTCCTGTACGTGCCAGATCATTATCGACGAACATCGTGGCGAAGAATCCGTCGCTCGATTGCCCTGCGACGTTCAGAGTCGTCTTGTCAAAAACCACAGAGACGCCGGGGACTGACAGGTTGAAAGAGACTTCCAAAGTCTCTATCGCAGGGTCCGTCGGCATGACCATAAAGAACTCGTCAAAGCGTGTGACCTGCACAGAAGGGTCTGTGTACACTTCCCACAGTCCGGGCTGAGAAGAAACTTTATTGCTGCCCGGGATCGCCGTCTGAAGATTAATCATGCCTGCGCCCTGATCGTTGACGGAGGCGTTGAGGTCGCGTGCGGAGTTTTTTAACAACTGCTTGACCTGTTCGGGGCTGTAACTGGGAAAAGCCTGTCGCACTAAGGCAGCCGCGCCAGCGACATGCGGAGTCGCCATAGACGTTCCCGAAATCCTTATATGCTGCGAGTCAAAGCACGTGGGCGAACCGGCAAACGCGCTCCCCCAGCGCGCCGCGCAAATATTTACTCCGGGCGCAGTCACGTCCGGCTTGTGTATGTCTTCATCGTTCCAGACTAACGGCCCGCGAGAGCTAAAAGATGCAATGGGCCCATTACAGCGACCATCGACGCCGATCTGCTCCGGTTTGCAAGCGGCAGCAACAGTGACGGCTGAGCGCGCCGTTCCGGGAGAATTGATCGTCGAGAGATTCGGGCCTGTATTGCCAGCCGCGATGGTGCTCAACACTCCGGCGAACGTGGCGTTATCGACGGCCAGGCTCATACTGTCGTCAGGATTACCGCCAGCGCCGCCTATACTCATGCTCGCGACATCTACATGGTCGCTCAAATCCCCGTCGCGATCAGGGTCTGTGGCATATTCGATGGCCTCTATGATGTCTGAGCTGGCGCACCCGCCGCTCGAATTGCAAACCTTGTAGGCGAGGATTTTCGCATCGGGCGCGACTCCCTTTAGAAGTCCATTGCCTGCGGCAGTCGCCGCGACGTGCGTTCCGTGCCCGTTGTCGTCCATCGGATTGCTATTGCCCGCAAGAAAATTCCAGCCGCCGATGACCTTGCAGCTTGGGCCAAGACAACCGCCCAAATCTGGATGCGTGTAATCAACGCCGGTATCGATAATCGCTATCCGACGCCCCACACCTGTGAGCGGGTTATTGTTTCCATCAGAGAGCTGCCAGGTCTCGCGCGCATGAATCTCGTCGACGGAAGTATCCAGAGCGATATGAGCGGTAATATCCGGCTCGATCCTGACGACCGTTTCATCTTTGGCGAGCTGTTCCAGTATCAAAGGCTTGATGGTAGCGGCGACACTGTTGACGATCAACAGGTCACGCTTGATACGCCCACGTCCATTTATCACAGCGGCCACATGACGGCGAGCATCATTGAACTCCCGCCGTTTTTGTGAGCGCACACTTGCGCTGCGATTCGCGTGGTCATAGAAACGCTGAAAGGACATCTTGAAACGAATGATGACCTGCGTTTCAGGACTATTAAGCGTCGCGCTATTTAGCAGGCGGCTATCAATCTTACCACTCGGGTCATCAGGCGCTCTGCCATGCACCGCGACCCCGTCTCCCTCTCGCACAAAGGTCGCAACCCCCGGCCTGTTTTCCAGGATCGTCGTCGTGCTTCCCACAGTTTGAATAAAACTGTACTGCTGACCGTCGGCCAGTTGTACCACCGCATTCGTCGCATCCGTCGAATCATCTTCAGTCCCGTAGCTTGCAACGGCGTACTCCCAAGGTTGCAGCATACGAAAATTATTGGCCGCCATAATAGCCGCAGGCCCACCCGTCAAGACTTCCGCCTCGGCCTTGGACTTAACGGCAGCATTTGTGTCCGCGCCCTCAGCAACAAACGCCGGCCCGTTTGCTTGTTTGTCTATAACATCAGCGGTGCGCGGCTGCGACACCTTGCTCTGTGGCTCGAAGTCTCTACCGGCGGTGCGGGGGGTGGCCGATGAAATCAGCGCAAACGACACGACTGTCAAAACGAAAAGAAGGGAGAGGGCAGTACGTAGGCTCATGGGTTGACTCCTCAGAGGAAAGCGAAAGCTGTTTGAGGTGCGAGGCGGAGGTTCCAGTCAAGAAATGCACGCGCAGCTTAATCACGACGGATACCTATGTCAACAGAAATATTTTATTGCCAGGCGTGGGGATTTTTAGAACCCCGGCCGAAGAAAGGCTGGCGCGGCAGGATCGGGTAGGGAAGAACTTTATTGTTTTAGGAACAACTTTTTAGTTTGCGAACGACTTTATTGTTCACAGACATCTTGATACCGGAAAATTAAGTTTTCCCTGATTTAGCTGTAAGTCCTTTATTTCAGATGCGGCTTTAGTCAGATTTTCGAAATTAAGTTGTACCCTGATTCCGCGAATAAGCTGACGCTTCCCGACGAAACTTTTTACCTTCAGCTTCACCGTAATTTACTGCCACCGAAGGTCGCTACTTTCTTATTAGTTGAGTTGGCACACATTTCGTATACAAATTTGAAAGAGACCTTAGCTTGTTAGTCTAAGATCTCATTACCGCACTTTGTACATTTATAAGGTCTCCCAAGCAAATTCGTGATAGGGTTTATATCGTTAAGTTTACCGGCTATCCAAACTAAGGCCTTCTCTGGTCTAGACCGGAAAAAATCTCCTTTGTATCTGGCGTGACTGACAGAAATATGATTAGTAAAACCTTCACATTGTGGGCAGTATAAATCTTTATGTTCACCAGTTCGATTGAGAACTCTCCCCAAAAGCTCTTTGGTAACTTCATCTAATACGCCCATAGCCCAACTCCTAAATGCATTCTGGCTCTGAAGAACTGGATTACCACAGAAAACCTTACGCCTTAATGGAAAATAGATTAAGGAATTAGCGTTCACATTGGAAGTGACAGCACGAACGCTCAGTCGAACATCTTGACCGTGTAACCGAAGAAATGCTGGAGGGAGATTCTGCCACCGAGAATTTCGGCAGCTTCAGAATCTCCTTGATAAAAATCGGCGGGTTCATCCTATTTGCTGCTTGCTGCTTATTGCTGTTTCTCCTGAAGGAGGCTTTAAGTTGGTGGGTACTGCTACTGCTGCTGGCTTTACCCGTCTACTTGTTTCTTGAGTGATTTGGTGAGAAGGTGTTTGCTGAGAAGTATAGCTGGAGCACCTCACAAGTCGGTTTCTCATTAACACGTATCGTCTTGGGAGTGTTGCTAGTGCTAGCTTTCTTCGGCAGTACGTTTATGCTGCTGAAGTGGGCTAGATAGCCTTGAGGGTTAGATTCAAGGCACGTCTAACAACTCATTCAACCGGAGCGCGAGTTGGCTTGGATGTCATCAGCAAGATTAAGGCTTAGTACAATACTTCACGCCCGGTTCATTCTGACGTTATATTGCTTCGTATGGAGTAACCTTTAAGATATGCGTCGAAACATTAAACTCTTAGCGATTCCTTTGATTTGTTGCTTGACGGCGAATTGTACGAATTTAACAAAATCATCCGGGCAGCAGTCACCAACGCCCTTACCAACAGCGATTAGCGAAAACAAAGAAACGCAGGCGACGCCAGCCACCATAAAAAGCAACGACAAATTTGAACCTGAAATAGTCTTAGTAGGCAATGTGTGGTTTAAGGATGGACGTTTGCAGTTGACGCCCAACTCTCCCGAAAACGCCATTTGGAGTCGCGGTGACCGCCGTTACGGTGAACCGTTTCCCAAGGAAAAAGTCGGCACGGCGCTGGAAGTGGACATTATGAATTGCGCCGGATTCCTGGCACGGGCAAAAGCCGTGAGACGAGATGCGAGCTACTCCGCATGGGAATTAGAGCTAATTCCTGAGAGCGTGGCTCAAGATGCCGCACACAAAATCAAACAATGTGATTGGGACAAAGCCATAGGTTCCATCCCTGGTTACAGTTCCAGTTTCGCATTTGCAATGTCTCCATCGTTACCGGAAAGACAAACATTCAAACTTGAGAAGCCGCCGGACCTGGCACAGCTTTATGCTTCTTTGCCAAAGGAGTTAAAGCAGTGGCTCAAAGCAGGAGAAGTCAAAGTTGGCGATGAAACTCCACGTCCGAAAGGGCAACTTGACCCGAAGTATTATGGAGATAGCTGGGCAGATATTAACGGCGACGGAACAGTCGACCTCATCATCGTGCATAGCAAATGTGACGGAACGCCAGAAGACGATTTGACGTGCGGAAGTATCTGGTATTTGTCAAACAGTAAATGGAGAGAGCTAGCGTACAGTACGCCTGCCTGATACCCCGTCGCCGAACAACTCCTTGCAGATTGAAGGCTTTTCGCCCGCAGCGGCTGAAGTCGAGCGTTAGACATGCTTCGCATCACAGGAGAACTGAAGATTGAGTAATGAAATCGGAAAAGAAGATCGCAGGTTGAAGATGTGGGATTAAGTGGCAAACGCAACGAGTTTGTGGGGCGGCTTCTCGTCAATGAAAGTGAACTCGTCGCGGGTGTCCGGTTTAGGCTCGGGCGCGGCGCTGACGAGCAGTAACTCGTCCTGGTTCAGGTAGACGTGAAAAGTCGCCGCGTAGTTGCTGCTGTTGTTGAGCAGGTTGCGGCGACCAACCTGCTTGCCCCCGCCGTCCATAGGACAGTAGACCTTGTGCACGGCGAAGCGTTCTCCGTCGAGCCACGCGCACTGCCCCGGCGTCAGCGTGAGCAGACCTACCTTCTCAGCCTTCCCCGCCTGGGTTTGACCGATTAGCGGATAGCAATACGAACTTCCACACACACTTTCGCTTGAAAGAGTTATTAGGCAAATGCCTCTAAACCCTTTTAATTCAATCAGGAAGCTCATATCACCCAAACCACTTATCAACACCGTGTAACATTTACAGCAATGTACCAAACATATACGCAAAGGCAACCACAGCAAGAGTTTACATAGACAGCCGAGAGACTAATGTGAACTAACTTCTCAGAAAAAAATTGGCATGCCCTAAACAAAACATCTACTTACATTTACAACATCCTCCTGCTTTCCAACTAATCCTATTTTGCCCTGTAAGGATTTTAGAAGACCACGGAAGCCATATCCATCGTGGCCTTGGCACGGCTTCTGCTATAAGGTGCCCGAGTTGTAGTTTTCTCGATGATAATCGCTACATAAGGCCTTACTCATCAGGAAGAACTGCCGACCTTCCATGCGGGATGTCACCAGTCCCTTATCATGGGCCAAATACCGAAGGCGGAGAGAGCGAGCCGTTACCCTCTATGCACAATGATGGCGACGCCACAATCCTTGTCGTTGACGATACCCAGGATCGACGCGACATAATGAGCATCCTGCTGAGCCAGGCGGGCTTTCGTGTTTTCACCGCCGAAGACGGGCGTGAAGGATTTGAGGTCGCGCGGGCCAGACATCCGCTGCTGGTGATCTCCGACGTCATGATGCCGAACGTAGATGGTATAGAGCTGTGCCGTTGCCTGCGCGCCGATAAGGAGCTATATGCCACTCCCATCCTCCTGGTGAGCGCCATGCGGGTGGACGACAAAAGCGCCGTGGAGGGACTCCAGGCCGGGGCCGATGATTACCTCGAAGCCCCCTACGATCCTATGCGACTCATCGCGAAGGTCACGAGGCTCATGGAGCGAGCGCGTTTCGAGGGGGCTCTTAAAGAATCAGAAGAGCGCTACGCCCTGGCCGCTCGCGGGGCCAATGACGGCCTCTGGGACTGGAAGCTAAAAAGCAATCAGACCTACTTTTCGTCGCGATGGAAATCTATGCTCGGCTATGGAGAGGATGACATAGGCAATCGTCCAGAGGATTGGTTTAGCCGTGTGCACCCGGATGACGTAGAGGCACTCGAAGCCGAGATCGCCGATCATATCAAGGGGGAGAGCTCACATTTCGAAATGGAGCACCGCATGCTCCACAAGGACGGGTCGTATCGCTGGATGCTGAGCCGGGGGATGGTCGTGCGCGATGCGGACGGGAAGGCTTCCCGGATGGCGGGCTCTCAGAGCGACATTACAGAGCGCAAACAGGCCGAAGCGCAACTCCTCCATGACGCTTTCCACGACGTGCTGACGGGCCTGCCTAACAGGGCGCTCTTCATGGACAGACTCAGCCAGGCCGTGGAACGCGTCAAGCGACATCCTGATTGTTCATTCGGGGTAATTTTTCTGGATCTGGACCGCTTCAAAGTCATCAACGATAGTCTGGGCCACATGGTCGGAGACCGACTGCTGGTGGAGATAAGCCACCGGCTGGAGGGGTGCGTCCGCGCCGGCGACACGCTCGCGCGCCTGGGCGGGGACGAGTTTACGATTATCCTCGATGGCGTAGAGGATGAGGCCGATGCTACCGCCATGGCGGACAGGATACAGGATCAACTCCACCGTCCTTTCAACCTTAACAACCACGAAGTACAAATTTCCGCCAGCATCGGAATAGCCTTAAGCACTTTGAACTATGAGAAGCCGGAGGACATCCTGCGCGACGCTAACATCGCTATGCACAGGGCCAAATCCGCAGGCAAGGCGCGCTATCAGGTGTTTGACGCCACCATGCATTTCCACGCCCTGGAACTTTTGCGCCTGGAAACTGACCTCAGAAGAACCGCCGAACGCGAAGAGTATTGCGTCCATTACCAGCCGCTCGTCTCGCTCGAGACTGGCCAACTGACCGGTTTCGAGGCCCTCGTGCGTTGGCAGCACCCGGAACGTGGTTTCATCTACCCGGAAGAGTTCATCCCGGTCGCTGAAGAGACAGGCTTGATTATCACGCTGGACAGATGGGTGTTGAGAGAAGCTTGCCGCCAGGTGCGGGCGTGGCAGCAGCAATTCCCAGAGCAACAGTCCCTGACGGTGAGTGTAAACTTTTCCGCCAGGCAGTTCTCTCAGCCTGATCTGGTCGAGCACGTTCAGCAGGTTCTCAGTGAAACGGGCCTTGATGCGGGCTGCCTGAAATTGGAGATCACGGAGAGCGTTTTTATGAGCAGCACTGAATCCGTCACCAGGATGCTGGCGCAACTGAAAGCCGTAGGCATTGAAATCTATCTTGATGACTTCGGCACGGGTTATTCGTCTCTCAGTTACCTCCATCGATTCCCCATCAACGTGCTGAAGATCGACCGGTCATTCGTCAGCCGGATTGGCCCTGAAGGCGAGAACGCTGAGATAGCTCGCGCCATCGTGACGATGGCACATAGCCTCGGCATGAAGGTGGTGGCCGAAGGGATTGAGACCGAGTCTCAATTCACCGAACTCAAGTCACTCTCTTGTGAATACGGTCAGGGAAATCTTATCTCACTACCTATCGAGGCTCTCAAGGCAGAGAAGCTATTGAATGATCTATCGGGGCAACAGTGGCAGTCTCGGCAGGGAAAAAAGAAGCGCGCCACACCGTATGATCTTTCAATGAATTCAATCAAATCCATTTTCAATCAAGCGGGTTGATAATTCATTTAACCCGATGCCTTGATAGCTCCCCTTTCATGCTTGTTTAATCCGGCGTATGTTGTGTGCTGTTGGCTCGGCGCGGGTTAATCCGGGCGTTCGGCGGCTAACGCTCGCGAGTATGATTTAGAGTGTGGGATGGGTGGTCAAATCATGAGAAGAAGTGCGTTCCTTATCTGCCTGGCTGCTTTAGCAGCATGGCCTTGCTTTAGCAATGATGCTGTTGAAGCTCAGTCACCAATGGCCCGCAGCACGAGATCTCAGAGGGTGAAGAGGAAGAGGAACACTCGACCGCCCAGGGAAGCTGGCTTCGACAAAATACCGGCTCGATACAGGAGGCTGAGTGAAGTGCCTGTATCTGTCGGCGGCATGGCGTTCAACGAACTGAACAACGTCCTGGATGCGCATCCGCGCGCGGTCGTGGCCTGGGGGTCGAAGGACTTGCGGGTGACGACTGCGGGGAGGGTGACGGCCACCTTTGAAACGACTTACGAGGGGCCTGCCGTTCAGTACACGCCGCTGAAGGATTTTCTGTTCGTGCAAGTCGCCGCAGTCTACTTGTACCCGTATCAGGGGGATTTTCATCAGGAACCCTTGACGGAAGTAGTCCCTTTAGTAGCTCAGCTATCAAGCCACAAGTCTGCGCAATTTACTCTGGACACGACCTTCAGGATGCCCCCGATGGTGAAGGATAAGGAGGGCGGGCTGCTCCTGTGGGGTCTCCGCATCGACTTAACGTGGGTGAGAGCGTACCGGGGAGGGGGCAACCGTTACTTCCACGTCTGGGCCGGAGACTCGTCTCATAATCTTCCTCTCGCCGCTACCGTCGCTTTCGATCAGTCACCTGTGCGGCTTGCCGGGAGGTTCTTAAGTTACAAGTTGTTGCCGGAGGAGGCGCTAGGCGGAAGTCACCCTTTTGACTATCGGAACTGGGTCAGGGATCATATCCGGTAGCGGCCACAGCTTTAATGGCGCGCGGCGCAGGCGGTCAGGGTGCTGCGGCCGTGCCCCTACGCGCCGCCGAACAACTCATTGAACCGGAGCGGAAATAGCTCGGATGTCATCCGCAAGATTGAAGGCCTGGTAAGATTCTTCCCGCCCGATTAATTCGGACGTAGGCGCTGGCCACACTAGCTGGAAAGGGTTTGGACGTAACCGTTCAATCATTTTCAGGAACAACCGATACGATTCCACCACCATCCTCACTGTATCCAGTCTTATCGAGTTTCTCTTGTGAAGCCATTCTTTCTGGTGCTAATTTCAAGCTCAATGAATACCAAAGACCGGAAGGCGAAAGAGTTCATCTGGAAACTCGGCGGGTTGACGTGGCGAGAACTTGGCCGACGCATCTGGCTGGAAGTTTATGAGAGTGATATCTTCACGCGCTCTGCGGCCCTATCTTACTATTTCCTGCTGGCGCTGTTTCCACTGCTCCTCTTCCTCACCTCGCTGCTCGGTTATTTCGCGGAAGCAGGCACAGAACTGCGCAAGAATCTCCTCAGCTACATGGGCCGGATAGTGCCCCGCTCGGCTTCAGAACTCATTTACACGACCATTAACGAGATCAGCAAGGATACGAGCGGCGGCAAAATTTCCTTCGGATTGCTGGCAGCAATATGGTTCGCCTCCTTCGGCATGGGAGCCATTAGCGATACTCTGAACGCGGCTTATGGCATCAAGGAAGCACGACCGTGGTGGAAGGTTCAACTTACTTCTGTCGGCCTGACCCTCGCGCTCGCAGTGCTGATTATCTCCGCGCTCGCTCTGGTGCTCTATGGCGGCGAGATCGGTGAAGGCTTAGCGAATCGCCTCGATTTGGGTGAAGCCTTCACATTCACCTGGAACATTGTGCAATGGCCCATCGTGCTTTTTTTCATGCTTTTTGCGTTCGCTCTGATCTATTACTTTGCGCCTGATCTTTATAATCAGAAGTGGTACTGGATTACGCCCGGCTCGCTGACGGGTGTCCTGCTGTGGCTGCTCGTTTCATTCTGCTTTCGCATTTATCTACGCTACTTCGACAGATTCAGCCTGACTTACGGTTCTTTGGGAGCTGTGATCATCCTGCTGCTGTGGTTTTACCTGACGGGCGTAGCGATTCTGGTCGGCGGTAAAGTAAATGCGGAGATAGAACATGCGGCAGCGGCAAGGGGAGCACCCGAAGCCAGGCTGCCCGGAGAGAAGAGTCCATCCTGATAAAATCACTTCAATGATATTGAGCAGTCAAATGGGAAGCCAAATCTGAAGTATCGCCAATGCGTGGTCAGAACCAGCCATACAATGCAAACCAGATTGAGAGGATATCTGAGCTTGGTATATTATTGAAGCACTCTGACAAGTACTAAGATATGGACTGCATCCGTGTCTAATCTCTTAGCTATGGTTCGCCCTTGAAAAGGAGATTTCTCAAATGACCGATGAGACCCACAAAGTAATCCGGCAACGGACAGTACCTGAGGACTTACGGGCTTCCGAAATTCGCTACCGGCGGCTCTTTGAATCCGCACGAGATGGCATCCTGATTCTTGATGCCGATAGCCGCAAGATCACAGACGTGAATCCGTTTATGGTGGAGTTTTTAGGTTACTCGCCTAATGAATTCTTAGGCAGGGAACTCTGGGAGATTGGTCTGTTCAAGGATAAGGATGAAAGCCAGGCTGCCTTTGGTGAGTTGCAGGCGACGGGCTATATCCGTTACGAGAATATGCCGCTTCAGACCAAGGCGGGAAAGCTTTGGAATGTGGAATTCATCAGTAACGTCTATCAGGAAAACGGGCATAGCGTCATTCAATGCAACATCCGTGACATCACCGAGCGTAAGTGGGCGGAGGCGGAGCTGGCACGAGCGAACAAGCGCGTCGCCGATATTCTGGGAAGCATCACCGATGCGTTCTTCGCCGTAGATCACGAGTGGCGCTTCACTTATCTGAACCAGCATGCTGAACCGCTCCTGCAACGCACGCACGATGAGATACTCGGCAAGAGTATTTGGGAAGAATTCCCCGAAGCCGTTAATTCCGTCTTCGCCGTCGGTTCCGCCTTCTATGACCACTATCGCAGGGCAGCGGCAGAGCAAGTAACGGTCAATTGCGAGCAGTTCTTTCCTCCGCTCGACACCTGGTTCGAGATTCACATTTATCCGGGACCGGATGGTCTGTCGGTCTATTTCCACGACATCGGAGTGCGTAAGGC
>DATLMN010000174.1:0-30270 GCA_035537255.1 Pyrinomonadaceae bacterium
CGGCACGGTCTTTCGTCTCAAAGGACACGGCGTGCCAGTCTTGGGTGGGCGCGGTCGTGGCGACCTCTTCGTCTCCGTCACGGTCGTGACCCCGACCACCCTGACGCGCGAGCAGCGAAACCTCCTCGAACAACTCGCCAAGATAGAGACCAGCGACCTCGAAGACAAGGGCCTCATGGACAAAGTCCGCGACATCTTTGGGTAAGGGATGAGGGCGGAGGGATGAGGGATGAAAAAGAAAGCATTCAAGACAGTGAAGCATTCTTATTCATCCCTCATCCCTTCGTTGTTGTTTGGCAATAGTACAGCGCGCTGTCTGATCGCGCCCGTGGGCTGCACCAATTGTATTCACTAGAGCCCGCGCCCCCATTTCAAGAGAATCCTCTTTTCCCTTTATTTTACGCCGATAAATCGCTGTTTACCGTCAGTCTCGCCTTGCGGCATATCGGTTGCTCCTGTGAGAGCGGGAACAATCTATATGTACTCTCCCATAACCAGCAAATTTGCGGGAGCAAACGGGATGCAACAGCGATACCTCGTAAAAATTTTGACGGCAGCGGCGCTGCTACTGGCGCTATCTGCTTACACGGCGGCAGTGCGGGCCTCGAACTTTGACGACGCAGGCGAAGACACGGACACGCGCATGATCGACGCGCGGGTAGTTGAAGTCACGGATGCGCGTATCTCTGTCATCGCGCGCTCGGGCGTCGAGCATGTGATTGCGATAGACCGCACCGATACAAAAGTGACGATTGACGGGTTGGTCGTCGCTCTACAGGATTTGCGCGAGGGGGATGTGGTCACAGTCGACCTGGATGCGGACAACCCTATGAAGTTCGCCAGGAATATCTCTATGCGCTCCGATAACGCGCAACTCGCACGAAATCGCCGGTAGGAGCCCATGTGCTCTGCTCTTGAGCGTCGCCATGCGCCCACCGGCAATAAGGGCCGCTCGCCCTCGCAGCGAGCGGCCCGTATTATGTTCGGCAAGTTCTAAATTAATAAATAGATTTGCTTAAGTAGGTGACGATCTCTATCAGGGCTTTCCGTCACGGCCTTCCGAGATATAACGATCAACAACGGCGATCAGATTATTCAGTCCCTCGTCTGTGCGGCCCTGAGCGTCAGCCAGTCCGTCCACCTTATCTGTAAGCCCATCCACTTTACCAGTAAGCGCGTCGACTTTTCTTCCTATCCCGGTTACGATACCAGTAAGCGCTTCTAAATTAGCCTCTGTATTTGACTGTCTTCTTCCTATCTCACTAACAATAACAGTGAGTGCTTCTAAATTAGCTTCTGTGCGCGCCTGCGTCTCAGTTAAATTAGCTTCTGTCTGTTCCTGTTTCCTCCCTATCTCGGTCACGATAACAGTGAGCGCTTCTAGATTAGCCTCCGTGCGCGCCTGCGTCTCAGCGATCCTATCCATACGAACATCTATACGTTCCTGTTTTCTTCCTATCTCGGTCACGATCACGGTGAGCACTTCAAGGTTGGCCTCTGTGCGCGCCTGCGCCTCTGTGATTCTATCCAGACTAGCATCTATGCGTACTTGTTTTCTTCCTATCTCACCTACAATCACCGTGAGTGCTTCTAAATTAGCCTCCGTGCGCGCCTGCTTTCTTTCTGTCTCGCTTACAATAACAGTGAGCGCCTCTAGATTAGCCTCTGTGCGCGCCTGCGCCTCTGTGATTCTATCCAGACTAGCATCTATGCGTTCCTGTTTTCTTCCTATCTCACCTACAATCACCGTGAGTGCTTCTAAATTAGCCTCCGTGCGCGCCTGCGCCTCTGTGATGCCATCCATACGGCCATCAGTATTTTGGGCCAACTTCACAAGGGTAGCGAAAGCGTTCTCTAATCTGAGCAGTCTTTCTTCGGTGGTCATTGAGGTTTACTCCGCCCAAGCGCTGCAACGGCCTCTTGCTTTAGAACCTAGACTCTAACAGGCGCAGCCGACACGACTATAATCTGAGAGTTAATATAAGGAACTTGACATCTAAGAGTCAAAGTTAAAAAGAAACGCCGCTCGTCCCTTACAAGGCGCGCTGCCTGCCGCACCTTAACCCTGAAATTGATTGTGCTGGTGAATTACTGCTTGGTGCGGTTATAGTGTGGCGCACCAATCTTTTTAAGTTGCGCGTTGAGAGCGCAGGCATTGTGCGTTTTCACGGCGAGCAACGATTCCACAGACAAAGGAACAAAGCGATAGTGGCTCGGAATAGCTCCATCCCATTGAAATCGGCGGCGGGGTTTACTTCGGTCGCAGGCATACCGGGCGATTACAAAATCTGGCAGGTGATTGCCGCCAGCGCCGTCGGCACGATGATCGAGTGGTACGACTTCTATATCTTCGGCAGCCTGGCGACAGTCATCTCGCCGCTCTTTTATCCGAAGGGCAATGACACACTGGCGCTGATCGCATATCTCTCGACATTCGCCGTGGGGTTTGTCGTGCGCCCCTTCGGCGCGCTCTTCTTCGGTCGCATAGGCGATCTGGTCGGGCGCAAGTACGCTTTCCTTGTGACGCTGCTGATTATGGGCGGAGCGACGGCGCTGATAGGCTTTCTTCCGACCTATGCAACGATAGGGCTGGCCGCGCCAATTATTCTGCTGGTCATACGCATCCTTCAGGGACTCGCGCTGGGCGGCGAGTAC
The DNA here is from genome assembly GCA_035537255.1 of Pyrinomonadaceae bacterium. Lineage (GTDB taxonomy): Bacteria > Acidobacteriota > Blastocatellia > Pyrinomonadales > Pyrinomonadaceae > DASQYE01. Next base: position 2,656 of record DATLMN010000174.1, read on the forward strand.
GGAGGCGCGACCGTCTACGTCGCAGAGCATGTGCCGGACGCACAGCGCGGCTTTTATACGAGCTTTATCCAGATCACTGCGACGCTAGGGCTCTTCGTCTCGCTGGCCGTCATCCTTCTTGTGCAGAATGCCATGAGCAGGGAAGCATTCGGCGAGTGGGGCTGGCGTCTACCGTTTATCATCTCTATCTTTCTCGTAGGCATCTCGCTTTACATACGCCTGCGTATGAAGGAGTCGCCGATCTTTCAGCACATCAAGGGCGCAGGGATGACTTCGGCAAAGCCGCTCAAGGAAGCTTTTACGCAGTGGGTGAACTTAAAGCGCGTGATCATTTCGCTCTTCGGCGCGACGGCAGGTCAGGGCGTGGTGTGGTACACGGGACAGTTCTACGCGCTCTTTTATCTGCAAACGATCCTCAAAGTAAACGTTACTTCGGCCAACTATATCGTCGCCATCGCGCTCCTTCTGGGCATGCCGTTTTTCGTCCTCTTCGGCGCGCTCTCAGACCGCATTGGGCGTAAGTGGATTATGATGTCGGGCTGTCTGCTCGCAACGCTCTCCTACATTCCCATCTACAAGGCTATGCAGGCAGCCGCTGGCTCGAACGTCGTAACTACAGCAGCGCAGACGAACGAGGTCACGGGCGCGGTCACTGTGATTCCGCAAACTCTTGTCAACGGCGTGTTGCAGCCTGCCAAAGAAGTTCTGCCGTATATGGACTTCGGCAGCCTCGTCAGCAATCCGATCACCTGGAAGCTGGTGCTGCTGATCTTTATTCAGGTCATCTTCGTGACGATGGTCTATGGGCCCATCGCTGCCTATCTGGTCGAAGCATTCCCGGCAAAGATCAGGTACACAGCGCTTTCGCTGCCTTACCATATAGGCAACGGCGTGTTCGGAGGCTTGTTGCCGCTCATAGGAGTTTTGATCGTCGCCCAGACGGGAAACATCTACGCCGGTCTCTATTATCCGATCATAGTTGCTGCGGCGACATTCATCATCGGATCACTTCTGCTCAAAGAGACCAAGAGCGTATTAATCTGGAAAGAATTAGAGACAGACAAACCTGAACAATTGAAGAGCGACATCGAGGGCCCCGCTTAGAAACTATGAGCCCCTGAAAGGGGCGATAGAATGTAGCCCATGGCGTTAGTCATGGGTTAAGGCAATCACGCAAATAAATAAAGCCCCGCGAGGGGCGACAGGCGTTCAAGGTTTATTGATACTCAACCTTGAACGTCTGTCGCCCCTCACGGGGCTCTCTCATTCTTTATCTCGACTTGTTCCCAAGGCTTGCGCCGTGGGCTACATTCTTTCGCCCCTTACGGGACGGAGGGTTTTGTAATAACTGCCGGAATATTCTGTTCGCGAACCAGCCGGTTGAAGGCCGCCAGATCGCTCGTCATAATCTGTTCCAGCTTTCGCAGTTGCGCGTTGATCAGGCCGACCTGCTCTTCATAAACCACATAAGAAGGATCGGTCGGGGCTGCGTCTGCGCCCGCGACCACGCCAGCGAGCGCCGCCAGCTTGTTGTTCAGGCGAATCGGAAAGTTGAGCGGGTCCTGGCTGCTCTGGTTTTTCGTTTGATACAGTTCCTCTTCGACCGTCCGCAATTTATCATTAAGCGCTTTCGCCGCTTCAACGATAGTTCGGCCACTTGGCCCATCCTTAACGCGCTTGACCAGATCATCCGTCTGGCGGCGTACTTCGCGTATGCGCGCGATAGCGTTGTGCGTCTCCGTCAGCTTATCCCGTATCTTCATGAGCAGGTCGAACTGTTTGGCGAAGTCAGCGGGTGTGGTGGCGATGCGCGGGTCTTTGCGCACCTCGAAGCTTTCAGTCAAGGTCTTGCCGTTGACCGTGACCCTCACTTGATAAGTGCCGGGCACGACGAGCGGCCCGCGCGTCTCGCCCGCCCAGAGAATCATGCCGGGAAACTTCGCTGCGTCGGCGTAGCGCAAGTCCCAGACGAAACGGTTCAGCCCCGCTTCCGCAGGAATACGCTTCTGCTCATCTGCGCCTCCGGCGGCGACGACCTCTTCGCCCGAAGGGGCTTGCGGTTGCTCTGGCGGCGTTTGCGGCGGCGCTCCTGCACCGGGCGTGGTCTGTGCCTGCGCGCCTGCTCCGGGAGAGGGCTGTGGTTGTGGCTCGGGCGTTTTGCTCGTGAACTTTTTGATCGAACGGCCCGAAGAATCAAGAAACTCCAACGTGATCTGACCCGCAGGCTTGTTCTTCAAATAGTAATGGATGCTCGCGCCGTTGGGCGGATTCTTGCCAAGCGTCGCTGTGGGCGGAGGATCAAACCCTTCTGAAGCCTGTAGACGATAAGTCTCTTCGGGCTTGAAGAGATAAGCATCTGCGGCGTTCGCCGCCTCAGCCATCTGATGCAGAACTGTCAGGTCATCCAGTATCCAGAAAGAGCGACCTTGAGTGGCGGCCACTAGGTCTTTCTCGCGCTTGTGAAGGGCTAAGTCTGTGATGGGAACGACGGGCAGATTGAGTTGCAGCGATTGCCAGCTTGCGCCGTCGTTGAAAGAGACATACATACCTGTCTCCGTGCCCGCATAGAGCAAGCCGCGCCGGTTCGGGTCTTCGCGTATGACGCGCGTAAAAGTAGTTTCGGGAATACCGTTTGTGATCTTGGCCCAGGTCTTGCCGTAGTCGCTCGTCTTGTAGAGGTACGGGCGAAAGTCGTCGAGCTTATAAGCGGTCGCGGCAACATACGCGCTTGCAGGATCAATCGGCGAAGCCTCTATCGAATTGATCTGAATCCATTCGGGCATTCCCTGCGGCGTGACGTTCTCCCAGTTACGTCCCCCGTCGCGCGTCACGTGAACGAGGCCGTCATCAGAGCCAGCCCAGATTGTGCCCTGCTTGACGAGAGATTCCATCACTGTAAAGATCGTGTCGTAATACTCTATGCTCGTGTTGTCTTTGGTGATGGGCCCACCCGAAGGGCCTTGCTTCGAGCGATCATTGCGCGTTAAATCCGGGCTGATGATGTCCCATCTCTGTCCCTGGTTGGTGGTCTTAAAAATAACATTGGCCGCAGCATACAGCGTCTCCGCATCGTGCGGCGAAAACAGTATGGGAAAGTTCCATTGAAAGCGATAGCGTAAATCTCCCGCGCCGTGGCCCATAGGGTTCTCCGGCCAGGGCGTCACGTCGCGTAGTTGCTGCGTGTGATGATCGTAACGCGTGACCAGCGAGTAAGAGCCCGCGAAGACGATCTCGGAATCCTTCGGATAAGGAGCGATCCAGCCCGATTCACCGCCGCCCACGTCGTACCAGTCCGAGCGATCAATGCCCGCATCGGTCGTGCGGCTGACGATCTTGACGGTCGAGTTGTCCTGTTGCGCGCCGTAGACGTGATAGGGAAAATCCTGATCGAGCGCCACGCGATAAAACTGCGCGGTCGCCTGATCCTGCTCCGACCAGGTCTTGCCGCCATTCAAAGAGACGTTCGCGCCGCCGTCGTTGCTTTCGATCATACGCGCGGCGTCATTCGGCGCGATCCACAGATCGTGATTGTCGCCGTGCGGCACGGAGATACCGTTAAAGCTCTTGCCGCCGTCGTTCGATTTATAGAAACCCGTGTTGAGCACATAAACCGTCTCGGCGTTCGCAGGGTCTGCGTAGATGCGCGAGTAGTACCACGCGCGCTGCCGCAGTTTTCTCTCCTCGTTAACCCGTGTCCACGTCTTGCCTGCGTTGTCGGAACGAAACACTCCGCCTTCGGCGGCCTCTACGATGGCCCAGACCCTGTCCGGATTGGCGGGAGAAACTGTGATGCCGATCTTGCCGATAATTCCTTTTGGCAATCCTTCGTTGCGCGTCAGCTCAGTCCAGGTATCGCCGCCGTCCGTCGATTTGAAGATACCGCTTCCGGGCCCGCCGCTCTCCATCGTCCAGGGCCTGCGTATGACCTGCCAGAATCCAGCGTAGAGAATGTTGGCGTTTGTCGGATCAAGTATGAGGTCAATCGCGCCCGTCTTGTCGTCTCTGTAAAGAACCTTTTCCCAACTCTTGCCGCCGTCTTTCGAGCGGAAGATGCCGCGCTGCGCGTTCGGTCCGAAGGTATGGCCGAGCGCCGCGACATAAACGATGTCAGGGTTGCGCGGGTGAACGCGCACGCGGCCGATCTGCCTTGTGTCTTCAAGCCCGACGCGCTTCCAGGTCTTGCCCGCGTCGGTCGATTTATACACGCCGTCGCCGTGCGAGACGTTGCCGCGTATGGGCGACTCGCCCATGCCGACGTAGATGACGTTCGGATCGGCTTCACAAATGCCTATGCCGCCCACAGAACCCGTCCCGAAGAAGCCGTCCGAAACGTTCGTCCAGTTCGCGCCCGCGTCCGTCGTCTTCCACACGCCGCTGCCCGTCCCGCCGAAGTAATAAACGAAGGGCTGCGACGCGACTCCCGCGACGGCCGTCACGCGCCCGCCCCTGAATGGGCCAATCGAGCGCCATTCGAGCCCTTTAAATAAGCTTTGATCGAAACCGCCCTGCGTTTGTTGTGGCTGCTGCGCGCGAATGGAACTCCACGTCGCGCCGCAGATGATGGCGAGCAGCAATAAAGAGACGGCAATCCGGCAATGCATACGCATGATCTTGGTCATGGACGAAAGCTCCCTTGACTGTTTTTGAAATTCAGATGGCAGACGTAGAACTGATTCCACTGTTGAGAGTAGGGAGGAAAGCATTCACCACAGAGACACGGAGTACACAGAGATTACACAGAGGACTGAGTCTCTAAATCTCTGTGCTTCCTCTGTGCGCTCTGTGTCTCTGTGGTGAGTTCTAAATCCCCTCCACACTCAACCGGACTACAAAAGAGTCCGAGCTTTATCACTTGAGATTCTCTATCTCGACGGGCTCGACCGCTTCGGCCAGCTCAAAGCCGAAGACGCGCGAGTAGAAGTAAAGCTCGCCGTCCAGCGCGCGCTTGATATTCTCTGCGCGGCGAAATCCATGTTGCTCGCCTTCAAATGCAACGTACGCGACCGGCACGCCCTTTTCGCGCAGCACCTCGACCATCATCTCGGCCTGATTGGGCGGCACGACCTTGTCTTCCAAGCCCTGAAAAAAGATGACGGGGCACGAAAGCTGATCGGCATAGTGAATCGGCGAGCGTTCACGATAGAGGTCTGCGCGCTCCGGGTATGGGCCAATCAGGCCGTCCAGATAACGCGACTCGAACTTGTGCGTCTCTTTCGCCAGGGCTTCGGCATCACTGACGCCGTAGTGGCTCGCCCCTGCCTTAAAGGCATCGCGGAAGGTGAGCGCGCACAGCGTCGTATAACCGCCGGCGCTGCCTCCGTCAATCGTCAATCTGTCTCCGTCGACGCGCCCGCTCGCGGCCAGATGCTTCGCCCCGTTGACGCAATCGTCAACATCGACGATGCCCCATCTATCCTTCAAACGCTCGCGATAGTCGCGGCCATAGCCGCTGCTGCCGCCGTAGTTGACATCCAGCACGGCGATGCCGCGACTGGTCCAATACTGAATGTTCAGGCTCAGCGTGGAAGAGCAAGACGAAGTTGGCCCACCATGACTCTTGACCAGCAGCGGCGGAAACTCGCCCTCTGTTGCGCTGAAATCCTTATTCTGCGGCGGATAAAAAAAGCCGTGCGCGGTCAGGCCGTTCTCCGTCGGAAACTCTACGGCCTGCGCCGTGGAAAGATAGCCTGTGTCGATCTTCAAATCATTCGAGCGTCGCAAGACCTCCGTCTTCGCGCTCGCAAGATCAAGCCGGACGATGCTAGCGGGCGAGGTGGGCGAGCCGCCGCGAAAGACAGCCGCTTTCGCTCCGACGCGCAGGTACGTTATATCCGTGTAGGGCGTTTCGATTGGAGCGAGCTGGCCGGTCTCTGTATTGAGTCTGGCGAGGCGCGCCACCCCGCGCTCGATAAAGGTGCAGATGATCGAAGCAGCCGACTCGAAGCCATAAGTGGAGAGACCGAAAACCCATTGCGGTTGTCCGAACTCAGCTTCCATAGGGCACAACGGCAAGACCTCGCCGTCGCGTCCGTAGCGATAGAGATTCCACCAGCCGCTGCGGTCGGAGATGAAATAGAGCACGCCGTCGGGCGACCACTCAGGCTGAAAGATAGATTCATCAACGCCGCCCGCCACTTTCAATGTCCGACCTAAAGAGCCGTCCTCATTAAGCTCGCCGACCAACAACTCCGTGCCGTCCCAGGGCATGTTCGGGTGATTCCAGGCGAGCCAGGCGAGGCGCGACCCGTCAGGGCTCACACGCGGAGATGAATAAAAATCATTGCCCGACACGAGAACCTGTCCCTCGTCATCTTGGCCGTCCGCCTTGACCATCACCACAGTATTGACCGCTTCGCTTCCTTCGCGCGTGTGGTCTTCGCGCACACAGAACAGGGAGCGGCGTCGTGGATCAAAGACCATATCCGCATAGCGCATGTCGACGGCGGGCGTAATCGCCTGCGGCTCTTGTGTGGCAGCGGTCTGTCGATAGAGACGCTGGTCTGCGAAGTTTGAAAAATAGATTGTCCCGTCCGCCACAGCGTAATCGCCGCCGCCATACTCGTGTACGCGCGTGCGTGCATTGAAGGGAGGCGGCGTGATGTCCCTCGCCTGACCGTCTGCGCCGCGCTGCACGATAACGCAGCGTCCGCCCTCCGACGGGCGCATCTCCATCCAGTACACAACGTCGCCGTCGAGCGCCGGTTGATAAAGACCCACAGAGCCCGTCACGATCAGCTCCGAAGTAATAGGGGATTTCCAAGAGCCGTACGGCGCTCGCTTAGATTCCGACATGCTTATTCTTATCCTTCCTGAAACGAAAAGCTTTAGCGCAATGCCCTGTTGGGCCAAAAAGATGTGTCAGTATCGCCTGCTCATTCCTTTGCCTTGTTGAAATGCAATGCGACGATGATCCCTGAGAGCGCGAGCGTGAGCACGGCAGAGAGCAGGCAGTAGTCACAATACTTGTGCAGGATAAAAGCCTGAACCGAGAGCAACCACAGGGTCGTCATCAGCATAAGCCCGACGATCACCGTGAGCAGCAAACGGGCGCGACGATAACCGTAGAGCAAGAGCGTCGCCAGACTAAACACTGTGAAGTAGGCCAGAGCGCCGATGGCAGCGACGGGGATGCCGCCCACTGTTGAATAGGCGCTGCCCAGAACTTCACCGCACCCGCCGGAGATAGTGCAGCGCGCGCTCTCGCCCGTCAGGTGTTTGATCGTCAGATAGAGGGCGTCCGCCAGCCCTATGAGCGAGAGCAGCGCGGCGATCAGGTAGAGAAGACGTGTGCGCCCGCGCGGCGCGAGCAATTCTTCTGACTGATGTCGCTGCGCTTTTTTCGCTGAAGCTGCTCGCCCTTGCACGCTCATTTCCCCGGTTTGCCGAGCATCGCATCAATCCCGGTGCGCATACCTTCCGGGGTCATCGCCTCAGGTCGCAGCATACGGCCGTTGATGAAGAGCGTCGGCGTGCCCGTCACGCCCATAGACCTGCCGCGCAGGCGATCAGCGGTCACACGCCCCTCCACCTGTGGATTACTCAGATCGTTGATAAAGCGCTCCACATCCAGCCCTATGTCACGCGCGTAGTTGATAAAGAGCGGGCGCGGATCGACTTCGCCCGTCCACTTCGACTGGTTTTCATAGAGACGATCATGCATCTCCCAGAACTTATTCTGAAGACCAGCGGCTTCAGCCGCGTTGGCGGCGACGATGGCGTGCGGATGAATCGCCGGGAGCGGATACTGTCGAAAGACGAAGCGCAGGCGCTGCCCGTATTCGGCCTCGATCTTTTTCAATTCGGGATGAAGCGCGCCGCACGGCGGACACTGGTAGTCGCCGTACTCTTCTAGCGTGACGGGCGCATTGTTGCTGCCACGAACATGCGGCGAATATGACTCGAACATATTCGGAGTGTTGGGTGTGTTTGTGGTCGTCGTTTGAGGGGACTGGCGCGCAGAGCGATAAAGCGCCACTCCGGCTCCGAGCGCGCCCAGGAAAACCACCGCGATGATGACGAAAGGAACGTAACGTTTCATGTGGGCTATTTAGTATCTCTCCTCATCTCAAACGTATTTGAAGATAGCCGCTCTTCCTGACTCGTAGCATAGTGAAGTTTTCTTCAACGGGCAAACGACGCGCGCTTAAGACCGCGCCAGTACCTCAAGGGGGCGCTGACCTTGAAGGCTTATAACCTGTAACGGACGCGGCTTCGCCTGAGCTCGTCGTCTTCGACCTCTATGTTTTGCAGGCGCATGGAGACATCCGCGTTGAGGTCCAGGTCTGCGCGCTCGCCCGCTTGAAGCTTGACCGTTCCGGCCGCCGCGATCATCGCGGCATTGTCTGTCGAAAGATGCGGCGAAGGGAAATAGACAGGGATGCCCAGGCGCTCTGCCGCCGCGCTCGATGCTTCGCGTAGCGCGCCGTTACAGGCCACGCCGCCCGCGACGATCAGTGTGCGCGGACGATGTTCCGTCGCCAGACGCTCCATCGTTCCGACGAGCGAGCGCACGACGACGCTCTGAAAACTTGCCGCCAGGTCTTTGATCGCCTGTGTGGGCTCTCCGCCTTCGGCAACGGGTTGCAGTCCAGTCTCGCGTACGTGCTTGGTGACGGCGGTCTTTAGTCCGCTAAAGCTGAAGTCCGGACGACCGTCGCCCATGCGCGGCACGGAGAAGCGGACTGCGCGCGCGTCACCCTCGCGGGCGAGGCGCTCGATGATTGGCCCACCCGGATAACCCAGGCCCATCATCTTCGCCACCTTATCAAAAGCCTCGCCCGCCGCATCATCCCTTGTGCGAGCCACAACCTTGTAAAGGCCAGGCTCAGGCACCAGGAAAAGATTTGTGTGGCCGCCAGAGACGATGAGCGCGAGCGCAGGATATTCAACGGGCGGATTCTCGAAGACGACCGAATAGATATGGCCTTCAATATGATTGACGCCGACGATTGGCTTAGCAAGAGCGAAGGCCATCGCCTTGGCATACGAGACGCCGACCAGCAGAGAGCCGACCAGTCCGGGCCCGGCCGTGACGGCGATGCCGTCTATCTCTCGCTTGTCAACCTGCGCGCGCTCGAATGCTTCCAGGACGACGAGAGCGATCTTGTCCAGATGCTCGCGCGAGGCAATCTCCGGCACGACGCCGCCGAAGCGCCGGTGCGTTTCAATCTGCGAGGAGATGACGGACGAGAGCATTTCGTGCCCGTCGCGCACGAGCGCGGCGGCCGTTTCATCACAGGAGCTTTCGATGCCAAGTACAATCATAATTCCAGAACACTTCAATCTATCTGCTGCGAATTTGAATTAAGTATCAGAAGAGTATAACGGAGAGAAGGCTTGAGACAAGCGAGGGTACAGTGTGCGTCCTGAATCAGAAGACACACATTGTACCCTCGCCTGCAAACCGCTTGACGAATAACGGGACGACAGCTCTTAGGGCTGACCGAATCTTTGCCTGTACTCTATAGAGTTGACGAAGCCGTTGACCAGATGACGATAGTCGCCTGTTGCATTGAGCTGAGTAATCCAGTCGTTAAAGAGCGCGTCCGGGTCACGTCTTAGATAGCCGAAGTACTCCATCACGACAAAACCACGATTGAAGAATTTGTTAAAGACTTCCTGTGTCTCGACGATCTGTCTGAGGACTTCGGCGCGTGTTCTTGTTCCGTTATTCAAGCTTGCGATCAGCGCGCTCTTATTGGTCAGCGTGACGCCCGCAGTGCTCTCGATGGTGTTGACGTATTGCGTATTATTGAGCCCGTCGTACTTGGTCCTGAACTCCGGCCTGTCCATAAAAGACGCGATGAAGTTCAGCTTGTTGGACTCCAACTGCTCCGGGGTGAGAAATCCAGTGACGCGCCGTAGGTCTGCCATGAACTCTATGTAGTCAGGCTTGCGCCCGAGCGCCGCCTCGAAGAAGCGGTAGACGAAGTAGCCACGGTCGCCGAACTCAGGCGAGCGATAAAAGTCCGAAGAGACCTGAACGCGATCACACTGCGTGTTGCCCTGCGGGCAATTGTTGAGAATCGCCTGCCAGTCGGCGAAGCCCTGCGGCTCTGGCTCGCGGTTGAGGAAATCTACGTAGTGCTGGCGAACGAAGAAAGGCGTTGTGTCTATAGGGTTGACGGCCGAAGGCACTGGGTCGTTGTCCGTAATTGTGATGGTCGTCGTGGTCGTGCCGCTCAAACCGAAGCCGCCCTTCGGATTGCTCAAAGCGAGCGTGAAGGTCTCGCCCGGCTCGACGTACCCGTCGTCTGTGATAAAGATGGTGAAAGATTTGCTCGCTTCCCCTGGGGCGAAGTCCAGCGTGCCGACGGCGATATTGTAATCGCTGGCCTGAAGGGCAGTGCCGTCGCTGCTCGCAAAGTCCACGGAAGCAGCGCCGGAGAGATCGCCCGTACGAGTCACTGTGACATCAATCTTAGCTGCGCTTTCAGAGACGCTCGATGCCGCCGCGCCGAACTGAAACGCTCCGGCAGTCTGGGCGGCGATACCTAGCACAGACTCGTTGAGAATAAATCCGCCGATGAACCCTCTGTCCGTAGCAACGCCCGTCGTCAGGTTGATCGTTCTCAAATTCGAAGCGGTCGTATTGGTAAAGCCCGGAGGCGTGGTCGCAATCAGAGCTTCGCCGCTAACAGAGATGTCAAAGCCCGTGAAGCTGCTTGTATCAACACCCAGTGGGCCAATCGTGAACAGCGTCCCGGAGTTGGGCGAGGTGGGAGTCCCATTCACAGAGCCTTGCCTGACCAGCGCATCGAAGTTCTGGTCAATTCCGTAGAGCGTCGTCGAAGTCGCGCCAGCCACATTGTTCGTGTAAGCCGAACCAACGATATTGGGATTAGCACCGTTATGCGTATCCCCTGCATCAAAGGCCAGCGTCGTATCCGTGTTGGACACCGCTCCCGTGTCCGGGTCGAGCCGCAGATTCTGATCCGTATCGCTGACTACGCGAATCCTGTCGGCCACCGGGTTAAAGTCGAAGCCGAAGGCCGTTCCTGACAGCAGCGGAGTGAACTGGCCCGCACCGACCTGAGTCGCCACGCCCGTCGTCGTGTTGATCGTGTAGAGACGACTGGTGCTGCCCAGTCCGTAGAGCACGCCATTTGAAGGACGAAAGTCTATACCAAGAATCTGCTCGCCGGGCTGCACGCCCGTGATCGCCACTCTGCTGTAGATGGTTGTCGGGCTAGCCCTGTCAAACGAGATGAGGTTGTTAAAGACGGTCACGCCGTAGATGGTCTGCTCGCGGTCTGTGATCGTCAGCGTAGCAGTGCTTGGCGCTCCCAGGACTGCGCCCACGGACGGGCTGCTCAAGCTGAGCTTGACTGTCTCGTCGCCTTCGATCAATGAATCGTCGATGATCGGGACGGTAAAAGTCTTGCTCGTCTCGCCCGCATTAAAAGTGAGTGTGCCGTTGGTTGCGACGTAATCCACGCCCGCCGAAGCAGTGCCGTTGCTCGTCGCAAAGTTGACGGTCGTTCCGCCCACCGTGCCGTTCGTGCGCGTCACAGTAATGGTCGCAACCCCGGCGTTTTCGCTCACAAAGAAGACCGTAGAAGAGAACTGGAACGCCTCAGCGCCGTTGACCTCGGCGGCGAAAGAGAATTCCGAAGTATCGTGTGTGATGTTGTTGGTCGTCGTCGCGGTGATGAATCGCCCCGAAGGAGTGGCGCTCCCGGTATTAAACGTAAAAGTCGCGTTGCCACCGGCATCGGTCGTGACGGTCGTCGTGCCGATAAAGCTTTGCCCCTCGCCAAAGCCCGAAGTGTCTCTCGCAGTGCTTGAGAAAAACTCGACTCTAAAAGAACTATTGGGCGTGCTGTTGAGTGTGCCTGCGATGGTCGTGTCGCCCCCAGTGCTGGTCGCAGAGGTCAGGACGGGATAGTTCTGCAAGTTGTTACCACCGATGTCCGCGTCGCCCGCGTCGTTCGGCGTCACGCCCTCGTTATTGAGATCAATCCCCAACCCGCCGTTGGAAAAGATTGAGTTGCCGAAGATGGAATTGTTGATCGCGGCGGGCTCGACAGTAATAGCATTGCCGGTGTTGAAGGCGATCACATTTGCCGAGGCCGGTATCGTTCCGCCGATGACATTGTTTTTCGTATCAAACCCCATAACGATACCGAAGCCATTGGGAAGCGCCCCCGTCCCGGCCGCATTCGTGCCGATAAAATTGCCCTGGACGCTGGCGTTAAGAACGCTGCTGGTGCTGGCCAGGAATAAGCCAATGGCGTTGCCTGAGATGACGTTTCGCGCTTCGGGGAAGGCCCCGCCGATCTCGTTGTTCTCGGTCGTGCCAAGCGTAAAGATACCGCTGCTATTGGGGATTGCCGCAGTGCCGGCGGCATTAGTGCCGATGTAGTTGCCCCGTACGAAGATCTGATTCGCGCCCGCACTGAGCGTGACGCCGCCTCCGTTGCTATTGCCGGAGATGACGTTTCGCGCGCCGGGCGTGCTTCCGCCGACAGTGTTACCGGAAGTGCTAATAAGCACGCCCTGAAAAGAGTTTCCCAAGGCCGCAGTCCCGGCGGCATTCGTGCCGATAAAGTTGCCCTGCACGTTGTTTCCAAGCGAGCCGTTGGTGATCTCAACGCCGTGCAGATCATTGCCTGAAATGACATTGCGCGCATTCGTCGTGACCCCGCCGACGAAATTGCCTATCGAATTATCAATAAACACGCCGTCTCCGGTATTGGCCCGCCGGATCGTGCCCGTCGGATCGATGCCTATGAAATTACCGTTGATAAAATTGCTGCCCACATTCTGCAAAGTAATGCCCGCGCCGTTACAACGATTGATGACAAGGCCGCGCACGGTGCTGTTCCCGGCTGTGATGCGCATACAACTGAAGGCGTTACCGTTTAGCTCGATCAGGAGAACCATGTTGCTGCTGTCTGTCAGAAAATTCGCGGACGTTCCGGGCTGCGTGTAGCCGTCAATAATCACAGGGTCTGTGATCGTCGGCAGGTTGGACGCGAGCGTGATCGTTTGCACGCCCGAGCCTGGAATATTAAAGCCGATGGTGTCCTGACCGCCATTGGCATTGGCATCGAGGATGGCCTGTCTGAGCGAGCCTGCACCGCTATCATTAGTATTGACGACGGTGAAGGTCGCCGCCGAGGCCGCAGGCACAAAACGGCTCCACGAATAGCCCATGAAGACTGCGAGGCCGACGATGCTTAAAAGAGAGATGTAGAGCAGCGGGTGAATTCTTGTTTTCATCTTGGGGCACTCCGAACTTTAATGTGTGGCGCGACTGACCTAATTGATCTGCCGGACGGCGGATGCAAAGCGAAGCTTATATCCCAACACTTTTGTACCGGACGGGAATGGTAAAGCCTTAACCGGAAACCTGATTGATGGCGGCAAGAATAGCACTGTTGGCCCACCAATTCCAGAACAAAGAAACCGTCGTTAATTCTACAGAGACGTTATAAGATGAGCCGTTTGCCGAAGAGAAAAATCGTCGCTACACTCAAGCACAAAAAAGTTGAGGAGCAGTATTATGGAAACGGCAATTGAAAGACTGGCCGCCGTCAGTTTCTTCGTCATAGGCGTGTCGCACATCATTCAACCGCGCGCCTGGGCCCAATTTTTTATAGAGATACGCGAGAAGGGAGAGACGGGCAGTTTTATCAACGCCTTCATACATTTTCCCCTGGGCGCTTTGATCGTCGCGTTTCATCCGGTCTGGCGTGGCCTGCCGATGGTTCTGACACTGATCGGCTACGGACTGGTGATCAAGAGCCTCATCTACTTCGTCTTTCCCGGTCATGGCAGAAGAATGTTGGCGCGTGTGTCGCTCGAAAGAGCTTGGGGGTTCGTCGTCGCAGGGGTATTCTCTGTCGGCATCAGCGCGCTGCTGCTCTTTATCCTGATCGGCAAACAGGATTGATTAACTGCTCACTTAAGCCTGCTCGTAAAAGCTCAAACAGGAATCTCCCTGCCGGACCGCGCGCCAGCGGCGCAAGCCCTCCACTCTCTCCTTCAAGCGGTACTCGCAATGATGCTCTATGACCAGCACGCCTCGCCTGGGCTCAAGCAGCGCGCTCGTCCCGAACAGCGTGAGCAGTGGTTCATAATCCGTGTTGTACGGCGGATCATAAAATGCTATCTCCCAGGGCTCGACGCGGGAGGTCGTCTCGACGCTGCGCAGAAAGTGCATCGCGTCGCCCGTCCAAACTTCCGCCTGATCGTCCTGCACGCCGCAGATGTTTAGATTCGAGATGATACAACTGCAAACCTTCGGCGAGCGATCAACGAAAGTGACATGCTGTGCGCCGCGTGAAAGCGCCTCGATGCCGACAGCGCCTGAGCCCGCGCACAAGTCCAGAAAGCGCGCATCCTCTACGCGCGCGGCGAGCAGAGTGAAAAGGGTTTCGCGCAGACGACGCGCCGTCGGACGCACCTTCGGCGACGGCCTGCTGATTAAAGGTTGCCGGCGATATTTTCCATCAAGGACTCGCACCGCTCGCAGATGTTAACACAAAAAAAGGCTGCTTTGGCCGCACGCCTGCAATCGGGCGCGAGCGTCATTCTTTTATAGATAAGGTCTTGAGAAATTCTTGGTAGCGGCTTCGGTCGCGCTCGCTCATCTCTGTAATCCGTACGCCGACCAGATAGCCCTCGCTCTCTCCGCCCTCGTCTACTTCCACGTGGCGAACCGGCAGAGCGTGTATCTCTATGGGCTCGCCCGGCAGCCCGAGCATGATGCGCAGGGTTTTGTCCGGGCGCGTGACGCTCGATTTGCCTATGCGAATATCGGGAAGCACGATTCCCAATCCGCTCTCGCTGACATCGCGCGTAAAGCCCGCGAGCACTGTTGGCCCACGCGAGCCGTCGGTTTTCATATCGAGCAAGGAAACGTTGACCACCAGCCTTCTTTCGAGATGAGTCGTAAAACGCGGTGCGGCGCGCCGCTCTGTGGTGAGCTTGAGACGGAAACGCGCTTTGATTTGATCGATAAATCGAGTCATGATCCAGAGAACGTGAAGCCGTGAGGACTGATACCTTTTCCTAAACCTTTTAACCGACGGCGGCGAGCCCGAATCTGGCGTCCGCGCGAACACGCTCGACCAGTCTAGAGGTCTCGCGAGTCATGCCCCGCGTCGTCAGATAGTAATCGGCTTCGCGCCGCGCCTCTTCCAGGATCAAAACATCGCGGACTAGATTGCCTACACGAAACGTCGGGACGCCGGATTGCCGCGTGCCCATCACTTCGCCCGGCCCGCGCAATTCCAGATCCTTCTCTGCGATGCGAAAGCCGTCGTTCGTCTCTTCCATAATCCCTAAGCGCTCGCGCGCGACACTGGTGCGTTTTTCCGAAGCGAGCAGGACACAAAAGCTCTGTTCAGCGCCACGGCCCACGCGCCCGCGCAGTTGATGAAGCTGCGAAAGACCGAAGCGCTCCGCGTGCTCTATGAGCATGACGGAAGCGTTGGGCACATCGACGCCGACCTCTATGACCGTGGTCGCGACGAGAATCTGTATCTCGCCCGCGACGAAACGGCGCATCACTTCTTCTTTCTCCGAAGACTTCATCTTGCCGTGCAGCAGTCCGACAGTGAAGGTCGGAAAGACGCGGTCGCGCAGGTGCTCGTACATGCGCGTCGCGTCCTTCAAGTCCATCTTCTCGGATTCTTCGACCAGCGGATAGACCACATAGACCTGACGCCCTGCGCGCACTTCGCGCTCGACGCCCTTGTAGACGCCTGCGCGCTGGTCTTCACCGACGACGACCGTTTTGATAGGCGTACGTCCCGGTGGCAACTCGTCAATCACGGAAACATCCAGATCGCCGTAGGCCGTCATCGCAAGCGAGCGCGGAATAGGAGTCGCCGTCATCACCAGCACGTCCGGGTTAAAGCCGCGCGTGCGAAGTTCTGCGCGTTGCAGCACGCCGAAGCGGTGCTGCTCGTCTATGACGACGAGGCCGAGTTTATGAAAGGCGACAGCCTCCTGTATGAGCGCGTGCGTGCCGACGCAGGCATGAACCTCTCCGGCGGCCGTGTCCTTGTGCAGGCGACGCTTCTCCGTGGCACGCAGAGAGCCCGTCAACAGCTCTACGCGATAAGGCGTGCGCGCGAGCAAGCGTTTGATGTTGCGTGCGTGTTGCTCTGCGAGTATTTCTGTCGGAACCATCAGCGCCGCCTGATAGCCGTTCTCCATCGCGGCCAGCATCGCTTGCAGCGCGACAATCGTCTTACCGCTGCCGACATCGCCCTGCAACAGACGATTCATCGGAGCGTCCGAGGTCATATCATCGAAGATGCGCGCGATGACGCGCTCCTGCGCTCCCGTCAGAGAGAAGGGAAGAACGGATGCGATTCGCTCGCGCACGCGCTCTGTGATCTCTATCACAGCACCCTTGGGCTCTTTGATTCTTTCGCCGCGCCGAATCAAGAGCGCCAAAGCGACCCAGAAGAACTCTTCAAAGATCAAACGTAGATGTGCGGGGCTGCGCGCACGCTCGTAATCCGCGAGCGGCGCGTCTTCGGCAGGAAAGTGTATGTGCCGGATGGCCTCCGCACGACCGATCAGATGCTGGCGCGAGCGCAGCTCAGGGGGCAGTGTCTCAGGGATGGCGTCGTCGTCTATGCGTGCGAGCACGGCGTGCATGATCTCGCGCAGACGCTTTGAGCGAAATTCGCCTAGCTTGCGATAGACAGGAACACGACGCCCGACGTGAATCGCCGCGAGCGCAGGATCATCTGCGCCCTCTTCATCCTCGAAGCTTTCCGTGTCTGCGCTCTCGTCTTCCTCTGATGCGTCCGTGCCAGCAGTCGCCTCTTTCTCCCCGTTCTCTTCGGCCAGACGCAGCAGCGCATGTTCGGGCGGCGTCCAGGTGCCGGGCAGCATCTCCAACTCGTCGGGTTTGTTGAGACGCAAAGAGAAGGTGTTGCGCCGCGCGTCCCATTCCCAGCGGCCAAAGGCTATGAGGCGTGCGCCGCGCGTAAAGCGCTGGCGGTTGTAAGCGATGATGCGCTGGGCCGCGCGGCCCGAGACAAACCACCAGACGACGACTGGCTTGCCCGTGCGCTCTGGGTCTGAGGCCGTGATCTCGAAGATAAAAAGCTTGGGTTGTTTGGGCGAGCGGTTCTTCCCGACCTGAAAGCCACCGGCGACACGAACATAAAGCTCAAGCGAAGCCTCCATGCCGTCCGAGAGGTCGCTGATGCGCGCCAGATTCGAGCGATCTTCGTAGCGCATCGGCAGATAGTTCAGGAGGTCTTCGACTGTGGCCTCGCTCGCATCGGTCTTTCCCGCAAGCGTGGCGAGCGCCAGCGCCAATTTGCGCGCCGTCGGTTGGCCCAATCGCGGAATGCCGAAGCGATAAAGCTCTAAGACAGGAATGTCTGGTGTAATGGAGGAAACCGATGCCATCGGTTTTGATAATAGCACAGAGAAAGCATCAGGCTGTTTCTGAAAGTGATTTCAACAAAATCGCGGATTGTATTGCTTGCCCACAAATAAATTGAGCGGGAACAAAGAGTCTTGACTCTCCGCTCCCGCTCAAATTTTCCGGCGATTGTCTGTGGCTTAGTAGCCGCCGTAGCCGTCAGCGTAGCCGTGCTCGAATGCCTCGCGGAAGTAACGACGATAGATTTCTCGGTCGCCCAGACGCGAGCTGTAATCTTTGGTCGCCTTCTGATAAGCCTCTTCGTCCGTGAAGTCATAGCGCTCGCCACGACTGCGATCCTTGCGCCCTTCCTTGTTGCCTTCGTTAGCACCGGCGTTCAGAGCCGTCTGTCTTAGCTCGTAAGAGCCGCCGTAGTTGCCGTAGCCGTCGTTGTTGCGGCCACGGTTACGCCAGCGCCGATTACGACGATTCTCGCGGTCACGACGCCGCTGGGCATCCTCGTAATCGCGGTCGTTTTGGACACGGCCATAACTAAACTGCGCCTGAGCCGTCGTCGTCGAAGCGAGCCCGAAACCGAACAAGATAGAGAACGCTAAAATAGCTCCTCCGATTCCGTTTCTTAACTGTATTGATTTCATCTCTAGCCTCCCTGCTACGGCAAGGACAGCAACCTCTATGCCGTAGCTCAGTATTCGATGGTATTGCTGTCTAATGTGAAATTATTATCTCTAATCGAGCCGTACATAATCCCGTATGGTATTAAGATATACGTGATCGTGGATTTATGGCGCACGGTCTCCTGGCCCAACAAACAGTTATCTCAAGGAGCATCGCGCTCTGCTTCTTAAGATCATACGGGGTGCTATGAAAGCCCTGACACAAAAGAGGTGCGGCGCTTACTCCTTGCTCTAAGGACTAAGCGCCGCACTTTTATCTATAGATTTTTAGCCCGGCTCGGACTGCTTTGCCTCCGTCGCCAGCCGCGCGGTTTAGGATTTAAGCGCTGGCCGCTTCGGCGTTTGAAGAACAATGCTCGTCGAACGCTGCGGTCAGTTCCCGCGCGATCTGCTCAGGCCCTTTGCCCTCGATCTCGTAACGCTCAAGCATGTAGACCAGCTTGCCGTCCTTCAAAAGCGCGATGGAGGGCGATGATGGTTGATAGCCTGTGAAGTAACTGCGCGCACGCTCTGTCGCTTCAATATCCGCTCCGGCAAAGACGGTCGCGACGCGATCCGGCTTGACCTCGTGTTCGAGAGCGAGCGCGATACCGGGACGCGCTTTGCCCGCCGCACAGCCGCAGACGGAGTTGACGACCATCATCACAGTGCCCTTGCTATTCTTGATCACTTCGTCGACCTGCTCCGGCGTCCTTGTCTCCTCAAAACCGAGCCGCGTCAAATCGTCCCGCATCGGTCTGATCATAAATTCCGGGTATGGCATTTTTTTTCTCCTTCAATCTCTTCGTTGATACTTATTCTAACACAGAAAAGCAGGGATGAAGGATGAGGGATGAAAGGAATGCTAATTCAAGTTGAATGCTTTCTTATTCATCCCTCATCCCTCCGCCCTCATCCCTTGGTTACTTCGATCCGTCGCGGTTCTTCGCCGTCGCCTGTGATCGAGACTCTCCACAGCGGCGAGGGCAGAGGATAGCGGCCCATGCGCGCGGCCCATTCGATGACGATGACGGCAGATTCCTCCGCGAGCAATTCGTCCAGATCGACGGCGTGCGCCGCCGCCGCGCCCTCAGGCAGGCGATACAAGTCCAGATGATAAAGCGTCAAACGCCCCTCGTACTTATTGACGAGCGTAAAGGATGGGCTCGTGACTTCCGTCTCGTCAATGTCCAGTGCGTCGGCCATGCCTTTGACAAAGATGGTCTTGCCCGCGCCGAGCGGGCCGTCCAGCAGCAAGACCTCGCCGCCCGCGAGTTGGCTTCCGAAGAGCGCGCCCAATCGCCAGGTCTCTTCCGGGCTCGAAGATTCCCACTGGCCGACGGGAATGGCGGCGTGCGTCGTCATGGCCGCTCACCTTCGGCGTCGAGCGCGCAGATGGCCGCGCTTAAATTCTTGCCGATGTCTGAGGCCGTCATCGTCCGCATCCCGAGTTTTTGTGCCGCGAGGTCTCCGGCCAGCCCGCTCGTGTACACGGCCGCGATGGTGGCCGCGCGCGCATCCGCATCTTCTCTTAAAGTCGCGAACGCCTGCGCATTGAAACCCGTGATGATGCCTGTCAAAGTATCGCCCGCGCCCGCCGTGCCGAGCCCTGCATTGCCTGTCGGGTTGATGTGAACGCGCCCGTCCGCTGAGGCGATGAGCGTGCGCGTGCCCTTGAGGACTAGAATGCAGGAATGCGCCGTCGCAAACTCTCGCGCGGCCGCGACGCGATCTGCAAGCGAAGCGCTCTCGGTTGTGCCCATCAGTCGCAGCATCTCGCCCGGATGAGGCGTCAGGATAATGGGATGTCCCGTCAAGTCGTGCGACAGGTCTTCAGGCCAGGGGGCGAGCGCATTCAGACCATCCGCATCGACGACAACGGGCGTGTTGCGCCGCTCGACGATCTCGCGCACAAAGCGTCGCGTCGATTCGTCCGTTGACGTGAGGCCCGGCCCGATGGCGACGACATCTGCGCTCTCTCTTAATTCCATGACGCGCGCAACGGCCTCGAAACTGACAGCGCCGTCGGCTGTTTCCGGCAGCGCCGCCGTCATCACTTCAGGCATCAACCGCGCTGCGACCATTGGAAGCGCGGACTCCGGCGTCGCGACTGTGACCAAGCCTGCGCCCGCGCGCATGGCTGCATTGGCGCACAGCACGGCTGCGCCAGCCATCCCGCGCGAGCCCGCGATCAAGAGAGCATGTCCGTGCCTGTTCTTGTAAGAGTCCGGACTGTAGCGCGTCTCTTCGAGCCAGCGGCGCGCATCACTCTGCTCCGTGAGAAAGAGCTGCGAAGAGGAAGCTTCGATCAGAGCGGGAGGCGAGCCGATATTGGCTATGACCAGACGGCCATTGTAGTGCGAGGCGGGAGGCAGGACGTTGGCAGGCTTGGGCGCAGTAAAGGTCACGGTCAGATCGGCGCACACAACTTCGCCTGTCACTTCGGCCGAATCCGCATTGAGACCCGAAGGCATGTCCAGTGAAACGATCAGCGGGTCTTTCTCGCACGCACGCGCTCGCGCACGGCGTATCAAAGCCAGATGTTCTACGACCATCAGCGGAACGCCTTCGAGCACGCGCGTCAGACCCGTGCCGAACAGTGCGTCGACGATGATCTGGTAAGTATGGCGAGGTCGCGCAGCCTCTTCCCAGTCAGCGATGCTTTCGCATTCGATAAAGGTCAGCGGCGGCGGTGATTGCCTGGACCCCGCCTCGAAGCTCGCCAGGTGACGGACGATCTCGAAATTGACGTGCGCATCGCCGCGTGTCTCTTCGACGCGACCCAGGAGGACTACGTCCGTGCGGACGCCCGCGAGCCAGAGGGCGCGTGCCAGCGCAGCACCGTCGCCGCCATTATTGCCCCGCCCGCAGATGACGCGTGCCGTTTTGTCCGCCAGCCCCTCCGGGAACTGTGCCGCAATGCTACGCGCCGCTGCTGCGGCAGCCGCTTCCATCAACAGGAGGGAAGGCGTAGCGTACCGCTCCGTCGTCAGGCGGTCGATCTCGCGCATCTCGGCTGCTGAGATAACTCTTTGCACGCCCGCGATGATAACAGAGAGAGCCGCGCAGGGGTTAAATTCCCTGGCGCGGCTCTCTGGGTCACAAGCAACTGTGAATTATCTCACCCGAAAAGCAGAAAAGCGGTCAATGACCGGGTTCTCTCGCCAACCCGCCTGCCGCTCCGCTCAGCCAACCGTTTTTGTTCGGTATTCCTAGTAAATACTTAATACCTGAGCTTCTCCAAAAATTTTCCACGCATCCCGGAAAAATTTAGACAGGACAGCAAGGGGCTCACAGAGTGTTAGAAAAAACGCGAGCCGGAACAAGCTTTTTGAGCTTTGTCCCGGCTCGCGCGCGCCCAGGAGGAATCACTACCATCAAGGGAGATCAAAGAGTGCCACGGAAGGCTTTTAAGCCTGCGCGTCCTCTTCCTTAGAGGCTTTGCGCCTTTTGCGCAGCTTGGCGGCGATGCCTGCGAGGCCAGAGCCCAGCAAGACCATCGTGGCTGGCTCGGGAACCTGCGTCTGCCCGTTCAGCGCGTTGAAGCTGAAGCGCTCCGGCCCGCCGTCAACGTTGCTGAGAGTTGCTGAGAGTCCGAGCCTCAGGTTCGGGTCGATAATCAATGCGGCCTGTAGCCTTGCAATGGCGTCCGGATCAAGACCGAACTGCACATCGGAAGCAGAACCGATGGCTGGCTTGAGCTGGTCAAGGTCTATGTTGGTTATAGAGCCGATAAAATAGGCAGTACCCTTGCTGTCATAAGCCGTCAGGGTAATATGATCGACGTGGATAGCGCCCGCAGCCTGATTGCCCTGTTCGTTGATGTTCAGGAGAATCCCAAGATTCGCAGGGCTCGTGCCGATGCTGCTAAACGGGACTGTGTGGTTGTGATTCGGCCCGGCGCTGGTATCGCCAAATCGGACATCATTGCTTCCGTTGTAGCTGACTCCGCCGGATTCAACGGTGTTGTTCCCGTGATGCTGAAGATTGAGTACAGCCAGGGGCGGAACGATCTTGTTATCGTGGTTGGGGCCGACGAAAATGATGCCATCGGCGAAGGCGCTGGTGCTGGCGAGGCCGATAATCATAAAGGCTCCGAGGCTCAGCGCGATGTGTGAAAAGAATTTCTTCATGGGCGATCTCCCTTAATCTGTAAACTCTGGTTGATGTTTTTCCGCACGACTTCTGTAAACTTGCCTGCTACTGGATCGAAAGAGTAAGCCCTTTAAAATCTTAGGCGTTTTCCTTAGCGCCTGCCGCTTCTTCTCGCCCGATCCGATTCCTTCTGTGTCTCCAATAAAATCCTAATACCTTGATCCCTCCAGAAAATCGCTTTTTGATTCGGCAACGTTTTCTGGCCGTCAACCGAATGAAAAGGGCAATCGGCGGCGGTTTCCAAGACAATTTAAGAAAATCGAGGTTTGGAGGGCTCTTTATAGCGTGTAACTGGAAAAAACACCAGTAAAATCTTAACCTTACAGCCCCTCTCCGCCAGTTATTTACGGCCGCGTACAAGACGTGTCAGACGGCCGACCACCGTCCGCGCTTCCGGCAAGCCGAAGAGGGAAGTGATGATGAAATAGAGTACGCCGTACGCGCCGAGCACGAAGGCCGCGACGATGATCGGGTGACGCCCGCCGATCAGGAGCTTGACGCCCCATCCGGCGGCGGCGCTCAAAGCAGCAGCTAACCAGAGCTTCGCCACAAAAGAGCCGGGCAGTCCAGTCCGTCCAATCCTTCGGTTAAGCGTGCGCCGCAGCAACACGAACTCAATCCAGCCGGAGACTCCTGCGGAGGCCGTCAGCCCTGCTGCGCCCCACTGTTGATCGATCCCCAGCAGACGCGGCAGAGGGATAGAGCAAAGATAGCCGAGCACGATGGTCAGAAACACGCGCAGCGCCGCATAACGCAGAGGCGTGCGCGTATCGTGCAGCGCGTAATAGGTAGAGGAATAGAGACGGCCAAGCGTTGAAGCAAGGAGTCCGACACTCGAACCTGCGAGGATGGCCCAGACGTAGAGCACGTCGTCGTGCTGAAACTTTCCAGTCTGATAGAGCGCGCCGGTCATGACATCGCCGAGCGCCAGAAAACCCATCGACGAAGGCACTATAAAGAAGGCTATCTGCCTGAGCCCCGCGTCCAGCCGCTTGCGAAGTTGCGCGGTGATCTCTTCCGTACTGCCGACGGCGCTGGACATCGCCGGCAGCTCAGCCGCCGAGACGCTCATTCCGAACAGGCTCACAGGAAGCGTGTAGAGGCTCTGCGTATAAGCTAAGGCCGCGACCGCGCCCGTGCCCAGCCAGCTTGCCAGCCACGCATCGACGAAGGCGCTGATCTGCACCACACCGCGACTGACGAAGACCGGAAAAAAGTTTCTCAGGACAGTCCGAACATTGGCCGTCGCTACCTCCAACACGGGCCGCAAACCCTTAACGAGCATCAGCACAGTTGGAAGCTGCACGCCGAACTGCAAAGCGCTGCCGATGACAGAGCCCCATGCGACCATCTCCGCCAGCGGAAACGGCCCAACGCGCCGACCGAACACCACCAGCGAAATGATGATCGCGATATTCCAGACCACGGGCGCTGTGTACGAGAGAAAGAAACGACGGTGACTGTTGAGGACGCCCAGACACCACGCGGAGAGGACGAGCAATCCTGCGCCCGGAAAAAATATCTTGACAAGACGAATCGTCAGCTCGCGCTTTTCACCTGTAAAGCCGGGCGCGATCAGGCTGATCAAATAAGGCGTCGTGAGCACGCCCGCGAGCACCACGATTGAGGTCACGAGCGCGAGCACGGTCAGGACTGCGCTCGCCACGCGGGTCGCCTCTTTTTTATCATCATGCGCGAGCAGCTTTGCGTAGACGGGAATAAAGGAGGCGGAGAGCGCGCCTTCGCCGAAGATGTTCTGAAGAAAGTTTGGAATCCTGAAGGCCGCGTTAAAAGCATCTGCGGCGTCCGATGTGCCGAAGTAATGCGCGAAGACGCGCTGGCGAACGAGCCCTATCAGACGACTGATGAGAATCCCCGCGCCGACCAGAAAGGCGTGCTTGCCAGTGGTGCTCGCGGTCTCGCGACGCGCAGTCGCCTGCTCGCCGGGAGATTCCCCTGCGGCTGTGCCGACGGGAATCTCCGTCTCACCCGCGATCACGCTTGCATCGTCGCGCTCGAGAGTCTCTTTAACCTTTGCGTTTTGATCGCGCGTCGCAAGCTTACGTGCGGCATCGGGGCGCACGTCGCCGCCGCCGGATGCCGCGTCTTCCTGCTCGGTCTCATCTGTTGTGCTTGAATCCCGGTTCGCGTCTGGGTTCATCTTAAGATTCTTTACAGGTCGTAATCTTTGATCTTGGTTAAGAGCGTTTTATAACTGACGCCTAAGGCTTCGGCGGCGCGCGTTTTGTTTCCGCCGTGCGCTTGGAGCGCCGCGCGAATCTTACGGCTTTCGATAAAGCGCTGGGCGCGCTCGGACACCTCTGCGAGCGTGCCCTCCATATCAAGCTCAGGTAATGCTTCGGGCTCTGTCACGGGCGCGCCTGCGTGTATGCCAAGGTCTGCGGGCTCAAGCGTTGCGGTGTCGGACAGGATACAGGCGCGCTCGATTGAGTTCTCAAGCTCACGCACATTGCCCGGCCAGTCGTGCGCTTTAAGCAAAGCCAGACTCGCCTCGCTCAAAGTGGCGGAGCGTCCGCGCAACTCTTTGCCAAGCTGCGCGGCGAAGTGTTCGGCAAGCATCAGGACATCATCACCGCGCTCGCGCAGAGGTGGAATCTCTATCGGAAAGACCGCGAGGCGAAAGAAGAGGTCGCGACGAAACTCTCCCGCGTCGACCGCCGCGTGCAGGTCTCGATTGGTGGCCGCGACGACGCGCACATCGACGGGAACGGGCGCGCGTCCCCCTATGCGATCAACCATCTTCTCTTCGATCACGCGCAGCAGCTTGCCCTGCACGCCCAGAGGCAGCTCCCCGATCTCGTCCAGAAAGACAGTGCCGCCCGATGCCAGCTCGAATTTTCCGTGACGGCGTTCGCCCGCGCCCGTAAAAGCGCCGCGCTCGTGGCCGAACAGTTCGTTCTCGATCAGTGTCTCTGGAATTGCAGCGCAGTTGATGGCGACGAATGGCGCGTTGCGGCGCGGTGAGAGATGATGCACGGCGCGCGCGAAAAGCTCTTTGCCAGTGCCGCTTTCGCCGAGCAACAGAACGGTCGCGCCCGTCTGGGCCACGCGCTGCGTTTCAGAGACGGCGCGCTTAATCGCTTCGCTTTCGCCGATGATGCGCGGAAAACCGTAGCGCCGTGACCACTCTTCGCGCAGCAGTATATTTTCTGTTCGCAGGCGCGCCTGTTCGAGCGCGCGTTCGACGAGCAGCAGCAGGTGGTTCGAGTCGACCGGTTTTTGCAGAAAGTCGTGCGCGCCGTCCTTCATTGCCTGCACGGCTTCATCAATCGAGCCAAACGCCGTCATGACGATGACAGGAACATCCGGGTCTGCGGCGCGCGCGGCTTTCAAAACATCGAGGCCAGAGCCGTGCGGCATACGCAGGTCTGTCAAGACTATGCGATGCGGCGTGCTCGTGATGGCCTGCGCACCGGCGCGCGCGTCCTCTGCTTCCGTCACGCTGTAGCCCGCCTGCTCAAGCGTCAGGCGCAGCACACGCCGCAAACTGTCTTTATCCTCGACGAGCAGTATGTCAGGCATGTCGAATCGGATGACGCAAACTTGTTTGAGTAAAGCTCTGTGACATCGAAGATCAGCAGACGATCTTAACAGTCCAGCCAGTTAGTCTATTCGCTTAAATTCGCATGCTCATCATTCATCCGGAGACGCAAAGGTGTCAAGCGCGAGCCGCTTCAGTGTAATCACAAAGAGCGGGCGTGATAATGAAAGAGCGGGCGCTCGCTCTGCATAGAGAGCAAGCGCCCGCTCGATTAAGTATTCCGCTCGCCGCTTATTTTTCGACGATGCCTGCGACCGTAAAGCTTGGGATGGAGGTGGTGGCCGCATTAACCGCTGCGGAGTTGTACTGAAAGGTCGAGTTGCCGCCGCCGCCGGTGGTAAAGCTGGGAGCCAGGAAGCCGCCCGTCGCGCCGAACCGGGCGACGACCATGCCGCCCGTGATCGTCCCGTTGCCTGTGCCTGAACGATTAACGACACCTTGGCCCAAGACCAGTATCAGTCCTCTAAAGTCCGTGCCGCCGTTCATCGTGAGCGTGCCGGTGACGACCAGCACGCCTGTGCCCTGATTGTTTGGGCCGAGCGTCGCATTACCATCGATAAAGGTTAAGCCGTTGACATTGCTCGGAGGCGGTTGCGTCGCGCTCGTAAAATAACGATCATCCGGCATGTCAGCCGGATTGCCGCTCGCGTCAACCCCCATCGCCGACAGTCTCATCTCGTCAACAAATGCCCTGACAGCATCGACAGAGGAGAGCCATTCCGGCGTCGCCAGCGTGCCGTTCGTCCCGTCGCCCAGCGCCCCGACGGGGACTCCGACCGTGTGCTGCGGCCTCTGTATGCCGTTGGTCACATCAGTCACTCCGCCCGGCGTCGTGCCGAAGACCGGTCTATCCCCGACCACAGTCGGGTCGTAGCCGGGGTCTCCGGGACGCGCCCCATCCACGCCGGAATAACGTATTTGCGAGCTGTTGCCGGTGGCGAGGGTTAGTTGCGGAATATCTGCCGGATTGGAAGAGCCGATCAGTGTCACGGTCGAAGGAGGGCTAAAGCCCCAGAGACCCGATTGAACGATTATCGCATCGAGGACTTTCAGCGCGCCGTTGGGCCCATAGCCCGTGACGCGCACGCGCAGACGCGAAGGGCGCGCAGGCGGCGCAATATTATCGGGATCAGTGACGGCGATACTGTAAGCGGCGCGCGTCCCGACGCGCATCACAGGCGTACCGCCGACCATTCCACACCTGACAA
This sequence comes from Pyrinomonadaceae bacterium, assembly GCA_035537255.1. Lineage (GTDB taxonomy): Bacteria > Acidobacteriota > Blastocatellia > Pyrinomonadales > Pyrinomonadaceae > DASQYE01. Next base: position 29,599 of record DATLMN010000174.1, read on the forward strand.
TATTGGCGCAGGGAAGCTGAAGCCACGTTCCCAGATTTGTTCCGGCAACGTTGCGGAAAGAAGCTTCGGTCGTGCCGTCAAGAAGCGCCGCCGTGCCGACGGGAGCGGGCACTTTGAAGCGCAGGACATTGAGAGCATTTTGCAGTCCGGCTTCCGCCGCATAGTAGGCGTGCATCTCCGAAGTGGCGCTCACGGAATTAGTGCCTGACATAGAGGTCGTCAGAATCACAGCGCCGCCCGCCGTCAACAGCAGAGTCGAAATAAGCAGCGTGCTGATAAGCGCCGCGCCGCGCTCAGTGCGTCGCCGCCTGGCTTTATTCTTGTAAGGTAGAGGGGCAGTCTGCATCTCGAAAATTCCTTTCAAACTTTCCGCCGCGTCCTTCAGTCGCGCTCAATAGCGCTTGAGCACAAGCGGGGCGTTGCGGAGCACTACGTCCGACATCATGCGCACCTGCGTAGAGGGTTGTCCGGCGGGAGCGCCGACATCGACGGTCACATCAATCGTGATTCTCTCGGCCACCCCGGGCGCGGTGGGAAGACTCGCAGCATCTTTGTAGGTCAGCGTAAAGCTGCGAATATTATTGGCGAGCACGGTCGAGACGCCCGTCGCCGCATCGAAACGGACGATTGAGGCGACCGGCGCGGCCTGATAAATATAGGTCACGTCCTCGT
>DATLMN010000175.1:0-15178 GCA_035537255.1 Pyrinomonadaceae bacterium
CGACTCATTATCATGCCTCAAAGATTAACTTCGTCTTCAATTGAATATCAGGAACGTCGTGACTCACCACAGAGACACAGAGCGCACAGAGGTGACACAGAGAGTTAGAGATTCAAGCCTCCGTGCCATCTCCGTGTCCGCTGTGTCTCTGTGATGAAGGGCGTTTCGTACATGCTTATCTCCTGTCACATTAAAATCCGGCCAAGGCTTCTCCCATGCGCCGCACGCCTTCTGCCAGCGCGGGCAGCTCTGCGCAGAAGGAGATGCGCAAGTGCCCTTCGCCTTCCTTGCCGAAGGCCGAGCCGGGAACTGTGATTACGCCCTGGGCCAACATCGCTTCAGCGACCTCTATGGAGCTTCCGTAACGGCTCACGTCGACCATCGTATAAAATGCGCCGTCGGGCGTGACGGCTTTCAGGTCAAGACGGCTGCGAATCAATTCCAGCAGATAGTCGCGGCGCTCGCGAAAGATGCGTCTATGCTCGCGGCGTGCTGCTTCGGCTTCGTCAGTCCAGGCGGCGAGCGCCGCTTTCTGCGAGACAGTTGAGGCGCACGTCGTCACATAACCATGAAGGACGAGCGAGCTTTTGATGACCGCTTCGTCACCGCACATCCAGCCCAATCGCCAGCCTGTCATGCTCATGGATTTCGATAGACCGCTAATCACAATCGTCCGCTCGTAATGTTCGGACATGGATGCCGGGCGCTGCTCATCTTGTCCGTAGTAAAGCTCGCGATAAATCTCGTCGCTGATGACAAAAGCGCTGCTATTGGAAAGTGCATCGGCCATCAACGACAGATCGTTTGCGGAAAGCGTGCGCCCCGTCGGATTCGATGGACTGATGGCGACAACTACCTTTGTGCGCGGCGTCACACGGCGTCGAAAATCTTCTATGTCAAAACTGAAATCCCGCGCCGCAGGCAGTTTGTAAAAGACGGACTTGCCTCCGGCCATGCGGACAATCGTCGGGTAAGCGACGAACCCCGGATCGGGCAACAGCACTTCATCGCCTTCTTCCACGAGCGTCATCAGCGCCAGATACAGAGCCTCCTGCGATCCGGCGGTGATGATTACGCGCTCTGGCGACGCGGCGCTGATGCGTTGGTTATCCGCTGCAATACGCTCACGAAGGAGCGGCAGTCCCGCGTGCGAAGTGTAACCATTCTGCTCGCGCGCGATGATGTCTATGGCGGCACGCCTGATGACTTCGGGCGTCGGCAGATCGGGCTCGCCCAGGCCAAGGTTGATACTGTTGGGGCGCGCACGGTCGAACAGTTGGCGTATGACGCTCTTCTCAATACCGCGCAGGCGCGCCGGAGGCTGAAAGTCGCTCAACGCAGGTAGTCCTCCAGTTGCACTGCGCGATCCGTCTTCTCGTCCCTGTACTTGACGATCACGGGCGCATAAAGCGACAAGCCCCACTCGCGCCCGCGCTCTCCCTTAACGGCGCGTGAGCCCGGGACGACGACCGCGCCCGCCGGAATCTCAAGCGGTGATTCAGAACTGCGCTGGTAAACCTGTTCGCGCACCAGATCATATACAGGAGTCGAGCCGGTCAGAATCGTACCCGCTGCCAGCACCGCACGCTCGCGCACAATCGTGCCCTCATAAACGCCGCAGCCTCCGCCGACGAGCACGTCATCCTCTATGATGACCGGCACTGCGCCGACGGGCTCAAGCACGCCGCCGACCTGCGCCGCCGCAGAGAGATGCACACGACGGCCCACTTGTGCGCACGATCCGACAAGCGCGTGGCTGTCAATCATCGTGCCTTCATCCACGTATGCGCCGACGTTGACGTACATCGGTGGCATGCAGACCACGCCGGGCGCAACGTACGCGCCGTCGCGTATGCCGGACCCGCCCGGCACGATACGCACATTCTCTTCAATCCGCGTCGCGCGCAAGGGATAAGTATCCTTGTCGAAGAAGCGAAAACCGTCACCGCCCGACGGAGACATATCCGTCAGTTGGCCCATGCGAAAGCCGAGCAAGATTCCACGCTTGACCCAGGAGTTAACTCGCCACTCGCCGCTCTCTACGCGTTCGGCGGCGCGCACGCGCCCGCGATTGAGCGCCTCCTTGAAATCCGCAAAGAGAGCGCGGTCGCGCGCCGAATACTCGCGGCTCTCGCTCGCGGCCAGTTCTTCGATCTCTTCACGCAGCGGCATGAGTCGTTCCCTTCAAAAGCCCCAGCTCCGTTATCACTTCGCGCACGCGGTCGCGACTCGCATCCGTAATCGGCACAAGCGGCAACCTGAAATGCTCTTCGATCAGATTCATCATCGCCATCGCGGCCTTCACAGGCCCCGGACTCGACTCTATAAAATTGATCTCCATCAACGGCAGCAATCTGTAATGCCGCGAGCGCGCCTCCTGCCAATCTCCTGCGAGCGCCAGCTCGACCATGCGCGACATCAGATCGGGCGCTTCGTTCGAGGCGACGGAGACAAGGCCGTCAGCGCCGAGCGCGATAAGGGAGAGCGTCAGCGCATCATCGCCGGAGAGGACGCTGAAGCCTTCGGGCCGCCCGCGCAAAATTGCCATGATCTGCGAGAGATCGCCCGAAGCTTCCTTGACCGCGACGATGTTCTCAACTTCGTGCGCAAGCTTGAGCATGGTCTGCGCAGTAATGTTCGAGCTGGTTCTTCCCGGCACGTTGTAGACCACGATGGGAAGATAATCCACAGCCTCTGCGACCGCGCGAAAGTGCGCGTAGAGCCCCGCCTGCGTCGGCTTGTTATAAAAGGGCGCGACGACCAGCAGGGCATCAGCGCCGAGCGAGCGTGCGGCCAGCGAATACTCTATGGCCGCTGCGGTCGAGTTGCTGCCCGTTCCGGCGATAACGTAAGCGCGTCCGCGCGCAGCCTCCACCGTTAATCCGATGACGCGCCTATCCTCCTCCTCCGTCATCGTCGCGCTCTCGCCGGTCGTCCCGCACGGCACAAGCAATTTTACGCCGCCATCGATCTGACGCTCGATCAGCGCACGAAAACGCGCCTCGTCAATCGCACCGCTGGATGTAAACGGCGTCACCAGCGCCGTCGCGCACCCGCGCATCCAATCAATCTTCATCGCCATCTTCAACTCCTTAAGACAGTGACAAGTGACGAGTGGCAAGTGACAAGCAAGAACTTGTCTTTTAACTCATCACCTGTCACTCGTCACTTGTCACTGTCTTTAATATTTCATCCAACGCTTCGGAAAATTCATAAACTCCGCGTCGCCCCTTGATCCAGCGCGCGGCGGCGAGTGCGCCCTGCGCGAAGCCTTCACGCGAGCGCGCCGTGTGCGTCAGCGTAATCTGGTCGCTGATGGAATCAAAACCGACGCGGTGCGTGCCCGGAATGTGGCCCGCGCGCGTCGACGTGACGGGAATATCCCACGGCAGTTGCGCCGCCAGCAGCTCTTTTAAGCGCAGTGCCGTGCCCGAAGGCGCATCGCGTTTGCGACTGTGGTGCGCCTCTTCAATAAACGGCGCGTAATCCTCTGTCGTCTGGAACAACTCTCCGGCATAAGCGACGAGACGATAAAAAAGGTTGACGCCAATGGAAAAGTTCGCGCCGTAAACAAGCGCGCCGTCATGCGCGCGCACGATCTCTAAAGCCTTCGATTGCTCGTCCCTCCAACCCGTCGTGCCTTCGACGAGCGGCACGCCTGAGAGCGCGCACGCTTCCACATTCTTTAAGACGGCTTGCGCAATGGAAAAATCAATCGCCACGTCAAGGCCGCGTAACTCTTCGGCCAACTCCAAGGCGCTGCGTGCCGCGTCCTGCGATGAAAGCGTGAGCGCGACCTCGTATCCAGCGGCGCTTGCCAGTGCGCCGACGAGTTGGCCCATCGCACCCTGTCCAATCAGTGCAATCTTCATCCTTTGCTGCGCGCCTCCTCCGCCAGAGCCTCGTCCTGTGCTTCCACCTCTCGCGCTATCAGGGCGCGGGCCAATGACGTATAAAGCTCGACTGAGTGGGCCAGCTCGCGTTTCGCGATGCGCTCTGCGGCAGTGTGCGCCAAAAGGATCGAGCCGGGCCCGATCAGCAGAGGCTGTCCCCAGTTGGTCAGGTGCGGAATGTCCGTCGTAAAACGGACAATGCATTGCTCGAAGCCTTCGACGGCCAGCATACGCACGGGCAGGGCGGTCGAGAGATATTCAACCTCCGCGCGATTCCCGACGGTGCGCTCAATCACTTCTTTGACTTTGGAAGCATCCGTCACAAGTCGTATTTGCAACTCGGCCTGCGCTTCCGCCGGAATGACATTGGGGCGCGTGCCGCCGCGCACCACGCCGATGTTACAGGTCGTCTCGCCGAAGAAATCATCCGTGGGCCAACTCGCGGCGCGCAGGCTTGCCAGCACGTCCATTAACTTTTCAATCGCCGATTCGCCATGCTCAGGATAAGCAGAGTGTGCTGCGCGCCCGCGTGTTTTGATAATCAGTCGCAAAGAGCCCTTTGACCCAGTGGCGAGCATGTTGTCGGTTGGCTCGCCGTTGACTAGGAAGCGACATTCACGTGCGCGAGTGTGCAGGTTCGCGGCGCGTGCTCCCAGACTTCCCATCTCCTCGTCTACTGTGAAAAGCAGACCGATGGAGGTTGTGCCTTCGGCGCGCAGCGCTTCGGCGGCCAGCACTTGCGCGGCGATGATACCCTTCGCATCGCACGCGCCGCGACCGTAAATGTAGTCCTCATCCTCTGCGGAAGCGATATGCGGCGGCACACAATCCATGTGCGTAGAGAGTACGACGCGTGCAGGCTCTTCAACCGTGGCGATCAGATTAGAGCGCCCCGCTTCAACCTCCTGCCGCTCGACGCTGTAACCCAGACTCTCAAGATAAGAGAAAAGAAAATCACAGACCTCCCGTTCATCTCCGGTGGTCGAAGGGATGTCTATCAGCGTGCGTGTTAATTCGATCAGGTTCACACGTGTCTCTCGCTAAAAGTCTTTCGCTAAACGGAAGTGTCTGAAGCCGTGCTCAAGACTTTCGTCTGCGCTGAAATCTGTAGGCGCGGCTCGTCGAAAAAGGCCGCGTGAAGACGTGTGACCGCTTCACCCAGCCGCGCTTCGTCGATCACGAACGTCAGGTTGATGCTGGACGCACCCAGCGAGATGAGCGAGACGTTGATGTCGCTGATGGTGTTAAAAATGTGCGCCGCGATGCCCGGAGTATCGCGTAATCCCTCGCCGACCACACAGATGGTGGCGCGGCGCGGCTCGACCAGCACAGTGCCCAGATCGCGCAGGTCTCTAATGATAGAGGAGAGCGCGCTCGCATCGTCCAGCGTGAGCGAGACGCTGACCTCCGAAGTGGTGACGACATCGACGACCGTGCGATGACGGTCAAAGACTTCAAAGAGCGCGCTCAAAAAACCGTAAGCGCCGAGCATGCGCGCGGCCGTGATCTGTATGACCGTGACATCCGTTTTATGCGCGATGGCTTTGACTGTGCGCGGCGCTGTGGCCGTCTCTTCATCGACCAGCGTGCCGGTCTCTTCCGGCGCGCGCGAATTGCAGATACGAACCGGTATGCATTGATCTATGGCCGGTTGAATCGTCTTCGGGTGCAGCACCTTTGCCCCGAAGTAGGCCAGCTCTGCCGCTTCCGCATAGGATAGGCGCTCGACTGTGCGCGCGCCGCGCACAAGGCGCGGGTCGGCTGTGAGCACGCCGTTGACATCCGTCCAAATCTGAATCTCGCGCGCATCCAGACACGCGCCCGCTATCGCCGCCGTGTAATCAGAGCCGCCGCGTCCGAGCGTGGTCGTCTTCTCGCTTTCACACGATCCGATAAAGCCGCCGATGACGGCCGTCTCGCCTCGCTCAAGCAATGGGCCAAGGCCCTCACGCATCGCGCGTTCGGTCTCTTCAAAAATAGGCGCGGCGCAGCCATGCTCATCATTGGTGATAATCAGACGGCGCGCATCCACATAACGAGCCGGGACGCCGCCTTCCTTGAGCACGGAGGCGAGCAGTGTCGCCGAGAGACGTTCGCCGTAGGAGACAACCTCGTCCTGCAAAGCCGGGCGCGGCGCAGCGTGTGAGGCGAGCGCGCGCAAATGTTCTGTAATCTCTTTGCGAGAGTCTTCGAGCGCGGAAAAAATTCCCGCGCGTGCATGCTCGGACAGCAGCTCTTCAGCGACGCTTTTATGACGCGCGAAATGTTCTTCGAGGGCGCGCAACGCATCGTCCACATCGCCGCTCGCGGACGTTTGCACGCTCTGTAAAAGGGCGTCCGTGACGCGGCTCATCGCGGAGACGACGACCACTAACGCCTCTGAAGGCTCGCGCTCCCTGTGCGCGCGGACGATGCGGGCGACGCGCTCAAATGCGCGTGCGTCTTCGACGGATGTTCCGCCGAACTTCATGATGGTCGGTTTAGGAAACAATGCTTAAAATCAAGCTCGCCAAAAGTAAAAGAGGCCGATCCAGAAAACGCCCGACCGACCTCCATAGTAGAAATCTCAACCAGAAAGAAAGGCACGCGCCTTGCGCATTTAGCAGGCGACACATCCCTCCTGGCCGGTTGATTTGTCGTAGCTCTTCACAGACTCTTTTTAGAGCTGTGACAGTCCTGCGGATTTAGCCGCAGCAACCAATTCGCGCGCCGCTTGAAGGGAGAGCGCAAACGAATTTCGGCGGCCCGCCCCTTTCCAAAGACCGTTACAGTTGCCCTTCGCCTTCGACGGTCGATCTACTCATGGAGGCCGCGCCTCTACTCAAATTTTTAAAGAACAGAAAAAGGAATGGCGTAACTTAACGACCGGGGCGGCGGCTTGTCAAGCGACTTTTCGACGAAGTAGTGACCTAAATTCAGTTCTCTGCGCTTCACTCCGCGTCTCTCTGCGCCTCTGCGGTGAATCGCATTAGTAACGACTCACCGCAGAGATGCGGAGGAACGCCGAGGGGGCGCTGAGAGTTACTATTTAAATTAGTCCACTACCTTAGACCGTCCCGACCGTGGACGGCCTTTGCAGATTATACAAATCGGTCTGAAAGATGTAGATTACGTCGCTACAGCTTTAAAAATATTCCTCGCACGGAGTGTTATATATGTCCGCCAAGATGAAACCCGATATTAGAAAGATCACAAGGCTCGTGCCGCGAGACGGAAACCTCGTTCAGGGACAGTCGGAACTGGCGATTGATCCTGAGTTAGCCAGAGCGGCCAGCGAAGTTATCGCCGCCAGCCAGAATCATTACAGCCCCGCAGAGGGCGCGGAAGAATTGCGTCAGGCCGTCGCGAAAAAAATCTCGATGCTCAATCATATAGATGTCGACCCGCAGGCCGTGCCGCTTGAGCTACTGATTACGCCGGGCGCGACCGGAGGGCTGGTCGCCATCGCTCAAACCTATTTACAGGGATCGTCGGCGCTCGTCTTCGAGCCTTATTACCCTTACCACCGGCGCATCATAGAAGAGCTGGGAGGACGAACCGAAATCCTCACGCTCAGCGGAGATCAGCTTGAGCTGGACAGGGACGAACTGTTTACGCGCTGTCGCGAATTGAAAGCGCGCCAGGATTTTCCGTTGCGTGCGATCATCGCCTGTACGCCGGTGAACCCGACGGGCAAAGTCTTCACGCGCGCAGAGCTTCAGATGATCGCGGAGGTTTGTCAGGAGCTTGATCTGCTCTGCATCTCGGACGAGGTTTACGAGCATTATGTCGTAGGCCACGAGCCGCATGTTTCGATAGCGACACTGCCGGGCATGTGGGAGCGCACGATTACGGTCAACTCTTTCTCGAAGTCCTGGAATATCTCGGGCTGGCGACTAGGCTACGCTTACGGCGACGGGCGACTGGTCGGGCCGCTCAATAATGCCGGTAATGTTTTCTACGTCTGTTCGCCCACACCGCTGCAACGTGCGCTGGCGCGCGTGCTGGCGGCAGATGCCGGATACTACACTCGCCTGCGCGAGCGTTTTCGAGAGAAGCGCGAGACGGCGACGCGTGTGCTCAGCCGATTGGGCTTTCAGATTTACGACTCGGGCTCGGCCTTTTATATCTGGGCGCGCATTCCTGCGGGATTCCGCGACGCCATGCAGCTCAACGAAATGCTCATAGAGAGGGCCGGAGTGGCGGCCGTGCCGGGCAGCGCCTTCGCCGACACCAGCCTCTGGGACGCTCACATGCGGCTCTGCATTGCGCGCGAGGACGACATACTGCAAAGCGCGCTCTTTAAGCTTGAGAATGCGCTTTCGCGGGTCGTGTAAAATCCGTGTGACTTCTATTCTTTTAAGAATAGAAATGGGACGCCCGCTTTTTTCAAAATGAGTGTTGCAAAATTCTGCTTGCGCGGTTAGATTGTGCGGGTCACGATAAAAAACCAGCCGGGTGCATTCCTATCCTTATTCGGGTGTGCCTCTCTACGGTCAACCAAGTGCGATGGAGGTAAGACAAAGTGCCGACCGGAACATGCCCAGAGTGCGATGCAGATGTCCACGTCGATACCGACGCTGACAAGGGCGATATTGTCTCATGCGAAGAGTGCGGGAGTGATCTGGAAGTAGTTGGACTCGATCCCGTCGAATTAGACATCGTCGAAGAAGAAGACCTCGAAGAAGATGAGGACGACGAGTATTAAAAGCAGTGATGAGTGAAAAGTGACGAGTGACGAGTGACAAGAGAGAAGACGAAAAGCTTGTCCTTTGGCTTGTCACTCGTCACTTTTCACTGCCTTTATAATTCGGGCGACTCTGTCGAACGGTCAGCCCCGGCGGCGCTTCGATGCGTATGTTGTGCAGGCGGCCATCACGGCGCTTCTCTTCGGACGGATAAAAGGCCAGCACGTAGGTTGACGTGACCTCTGCGGCGAGCGCCCTGAACAGCGAATCCAAATCCTTATCCGTCGCATAGACGCTCGTCCCGCCAGTCATCTCTGAAAGCCCACTGACATCCAGAGGCGTCGGCAGCGGCGGGCGATCCGTCGAAGCCAGCAGCCGCGAATACGAGGGCAGCGTGACCGTGTAGACGCTGACATCCGCAGTGTTAGCACGCTCGATCACCGTGCGCGGCGCGACCGTGTCGCCGACCGGAAAACCATCCGTCACGACCACGACCGCGCGCTTCATCAAACGTCGCTCGCGCGTGCGCGGCGCTTTGTTGACGAGCAGCCGTATGGCATCGTCGACCGCATCATAAGTATGGGTCGAAAGACCGTTCGGGTCGCGCGCCATCTTCTCGAAAGCGCGATCAAGCTTCTGCGGATCGTTGGTAAAAGATTGCAGCGTCTTGACGTTCATCCCGAATGACATGACGGCGAAAGTGGCCGGGCGATCAGCCAGCTTCTGCTGGAAAACCTTCATGGCGCTGCGCAGCCGCTGCATCTCTTCCGAGGTCATGCTGCCCGATACGTCCAGCGCAAATACTATGGCGACGGGGCGCGTTCCGGTATCGCGCCGCTCGACGTTGAAGAAGGAGATGGGCCGCGCAACGCCGTCCTCGTAGAGCTTGAAATCTTCCAAGCGCAAACTGCGCACGGGTTTTCCCTGCGCATCTGTGACCGCCACGTCGACCATAATCAGGTCTGTGTCTATGCGCACCACGTCGCCCGCCTCTTCGTCCTGTTCCGGGGCGGGCGTTGGATTTACGCGGCGTGGTCGCTGCTGCTGCTGCGGCGACGGCTGCTGCTGCTGTGCTTCTTGAGCATAAGCGGTTAAAGATAAAAGGATAAGTGCGCAGGCGAAGAGGAAGAGAAGCGACAGCTTCAAAGCGTTCGGGCGGGGGCGCGAAAAACGCAAAGGATTTAAGACGGTTGACATAAAACAGCTTCGGTCAAGCGCTGAAGAAGAGAGGGCTCAAAGGCGGTGGCCCGTGGCTGACTCGCCTGCCTTACCTCATGCCGGTGGATTATACGACGAGCGCGCGCCCTCTCGCCAGATGTTGAAAGAGTTAAGCAACACTAAATATCGCTCAGGGCATCAAGACATGTGCGGCTCTCGCTCTTTCCCCTGTGGACGCCGCTGCGCATGTTATAATCGAGACCTTTGATCTGGTGGCCTTACGTGTGCGCTTCCTTTTGGCAGTAGTTATACGAGAATGAAAATAATGTTGTTGCAACGATTGATAGGCGCTTTTCTGTTGACGATGTTGCTGCTCACGGCTTCTGCTGCCGCTGCGCAGAAAGATAGCACGACGGGCAGCATCAAGGGCAAAGTGCGCGACGATAAAGGGGCTGTCGAGGGCGTCGAGGTCATCGCCAGCCAGTCAGACAGCGAAGTCAGACGCGCCGTCACCAATCGCAAAGGCGAATTTCTCATCGCGGGACTCGCGCCGGGTTTCTACGGCCTGACTTTTCGTAAACCCGGTTTGAGCGTTGGCCGTCTTGAGCGCGTGGAGGTGCGCGCCGGGAAAGTTCGCTCGCTGCCGGATCGTCTGTATTTGAGAATCGACGAGGGCTCTATAGCTTTTATACGGGGCAGCGTCTTTACAGCCGAGGGTAAGAGCGTTCCCAATGCGCGCGTCGAGCTGGCACGCATCCAGCCCGACGGCAGCGCGAAAAAGATCGACGGACGCATCACGAACGAGACGGGGCTGTTCGTTTTCCGTCTCGTCCCGGATACGGCCAAATATCGCATTAGCGTTTGGGCGGGCGACACGGGCCCCATCACGAAGGATGTTGAAGTGGATGGCCCTGCGCGCTACAACATCGCGCTCCAGCTTCCGGCCAGATGAAGCTCTGGATAAGCGCGGGGTGAAAACATTTGAGCGATCAACCACCCCGGAATACAAATGAAGCGCGTGAAGAATTTTTGACCGCGCGACAGCTCGCAGCCATTCTTCAGGTGAGCGAATCGACCGTGCATAGGCTGGCGCGCAAGGGCCGCATCCCCTCCATACGCATCACACCGCGCATCACGCGCTTTCATCTACGAAGCGTGAGTGAGGCGCTCGACGGCTCGAAGCGTTCACGCAGACACGGCGGCGACGAGGCAGAGGATACGGCACAGCTTTCGTTGCCGAACCTGTTCACTTAAATCTTTATCTCTTTCTGGCCGCGCGGCGCGCGAGGCTGCTGACATCCACCCAGCGCCCATCCCTTTTCACATAGACGCGCGGGTCGCGCGGCGGATAACGCCTGATGAAGTCCGGATAATCTGCGAGCATAGTACGCGTATTCCTCGCACTATCACCGAGCACGACGCGCCAACGCCCGCCTTCGCGCACGAGGTACACTGGCGAGACGACTTTACCGTCGCTATCTACAGGGCGCGAGACGTGGGCATACATTGTCATATCAACGACGGCGATGTCGCCGGAGACTCGCACCGCGCCGATCTCCAATCGCTCAAGCTCGTACATATCGCTCGTGCGACGCAGCGCGCTGGTAAAGCGCTCGCGCGAGATGCGGCGCTGCGATGATTCGGGCATCCTGTCGTAAAGCGCGCTGTACTGGCGCGCCTTCAGTTGCTCGAAGACCTGGCGAACAACGCCGCGCACTTCCGACTGATCGTCCGCGACTACAGCCGCACGCGCCGACGTAGCAGCATTAAAAGCGATAGCCAATCCCGTCATCAAGAGCAGCATCAGTAACGCATGACGCAAAAGATAGTTTTTAATCCTCATCTTCGTCTCCGCTGGAGTTATCTTCTTTCGCGGCCCTGAGGTTTGCCTCATCCTGAAGTGCTTTCCGCAGCGGGCCGCGCAGCCTGAGAAACCAGGCGACGACGCCGAGCGTCGCCACTACAAAAGCCGCGTTCATATTATCCTGTAACAGCAAGACCGCAGCAACGATCAGACAAGCGCCCGCGATGATCGTCCATATACGCTCCATCATAAAAACATCCCGTCAAACCCTGAATTGATAAAAGTCCAGACGCGGTCAACTCAAACTGCCGTTTACTAATCTCTCCTATTCCCGCAAAGGGCCGCGCTCAATCATCCATCACTTAACGTTAACGGGGATAGACGTGTTGAGCGTTCGCGGCGGATAGCACGCCTGATCATCGCAAGCCTGTACGCGCACCTTCGCTTTCAAGGTGTGCGCGCCCTTGGCTGCACCGGCTTCGGCTCTCAGTGGAAGCTTGATCGGAGCTTTGCCTTCATAAACGGCGAATGGCTGCGGCTCGAAAGAAAATTTTTTCGTCTCCGAAGGCGGGTACAAGGGTTGGCCTACTGTGATGCCGTCGCTCGGCTCGACGTTGAGCTGCGTGGCGATCTGATAAGAGAGAGTCGCCGGATTAGCGCTGATATGATAACCGTCGGCAATCGTCAGGAGCACGACCGCTTCCGCCGCGCCGCCAGCCGCCATCTCCATGCTAGCAGCTTCGGCGCGCACGATGTCAGCGGGCGGAGTCTTCGTCGCGCCCGTCGCGCTCTGTTCCTGATTGGACGAAGTATTGGCCGCGCCCGCCGTGGCTTTTTCGTCTTTGCGCGCGCACGCCGCGAAGGCCAGCAGCAGCATGCCGCAGAGTATAAAAGCGATGATTCGATGCATATTGTTTCCCGTCGGAGATTTGGCAACCCTTCGCCAGAACTTACTTGCCCGCCGCTTCAGCCAGCGATTGACCGCTGAAGAAGGCGCGCGCCGCGCGGATCATACGCCGCACACGCCGCAAGACTTTGGGCAGAATCCAGGCCAGGATCAGAAGAAAGATCAGAATGATAACCAGTATGGCCGCAGGCTTCAGCACAGCGAGCACCACTGCGCCGAGCGCGAAGATGTCCTCTATGATCGAGAGCGTCCAGTTCGTCACAGGCTCTGGGCTAGTGTTGGCCGCTGCACGCATCGTCGCTTTCGTGCCATGTGTCGAGAGCGCGAGCCCGCCGCCCAAAAGCAGCGCCACCACTTGCACCGTCGGATTAATATCCGAGGTGGCCGTCGCCGCAATCACCGCTCCCGCCGGGACTCTGATAAACGTATGAACGGCGTCCCATACAGTATCGACATACGGAATCTTATCGGCGACAAATTCGATGACATAAAGAAAGAGCGCGATGCCGATAATAATCCAGTTGTCCAGCACATGCAGACCGCCGGGCAGGCGCGCCAGATGGTAGTGCTGCAACAGGCCCAGCACCGCCACGGTCGCATACAGGTTGATCCCGGAAGTCCAAGCCGCGCCAAGCGCCAGCCCCAGAATTTGTATCACACTCATAAAATCAAGGGATGAGGGCGGCAGTGTGAGGGATGAAAAGGAAAGCATTCAAGTTTAATCAGCATTCCTTTCATCCCTCATCCCTCATCCTTCATCCCTCTGCTCCTCATCCCTTTCTTTCTCCGGCTTTTTGATGCCGAATTTTTCGAGGCGGTATTGAAGTGTGCGGAAGGTCAGGCCGAGCAGCTTGGCCGCCTTGGTAATGTTGTAATCGGTCTGCTCCATCGCCTGCATAATCAGGTCGCGCTCGACATCCTCAAAGGCGATGCCTTCGGGCGGCAGCTTGAACGCGCCTTCCGCTGTGGGACGCGACTCCTGACGGACTTCGAGCGGCAAATCCTCGACTTGAATGAGGTCGGTTTCACACAAAAGGATGGCGCGCTCGATGGCGGATTCCAACTGGCGCACGTTGCCGGGCCAACTGTAATCCATCAGCAGGCGGCGCGTCTCGGGCGCTAAGCCCCTGACAAGGTGCGAGCTGTTGCGCGTATGCTTTCTCAAAAAATAGTTGATGAGCACAGGAATGTCGTCGCGCCGCTCGCGAAGTGGCGGCACATCTACGGAGAGCACGTTGATGCGATAATAAAGATCGTCGCGGAATCTTCCGTCAGAGACCATCGCGCGCAGGTCGCGATTGGTGGCCGCCACCACACGCACGTCTATCTTGATCGGACGAGTGCCGCCGACGCGCCTGATCTCGCGCTCCTGAAGCGCGCGCAGCAGCTTGGCCTGCATGCCTATGTCGAGTTCCGCAATCTCGTCCAGAAAGAGCGTGCCGCGGTCTGCGACCTCGAAGAGTCCTTTCTTCTCGGCGTGCGCGCCGGTAAAAGAACCCTTCTCGTGACCGAACAATTCGGATTCCAGAAGATTCTCGTTGATGGCCGCGCAGTTGACGGCCTGAAACATCTCCTCTGCGCGCGGGCTCTGGTTGTGTATGGCGCGCGCGATCAGCTCCTTGCCCGTGCCGGATTCGCCGCGAATCAAAACCGTAGAGTTCGAGCGCGCGACCTTGAGAATCATCTTTTTGACGGCCTCCATCTCAGCGGAAGCCGAGATGATCTCAACGTCAAGGGCGTCGAGGCGGGCGAGCGCGCGATTGATGGTTTCCAGCAGCTTGTCCTGATCGAAAGGCTTTTGCAGGTAATCGTACGCGCCGCGCTTGAGGGCCTCTTTGGCCGAATCAATCGAGCCGTGCGCGGTCAGGAGAATGACGATGATGGATGAGTCCTGCACGAGCAGGTGTTGCAGCAGCTCTATGCCGTCCATGCCGGTCATCTTCAGGTCTGTCAGCGCCAGATCGAAACGGCGGTCGCGCGCGAACTTCAAGGCAGCCTCGCCGCTCGCCGCAGTTGTCACGTCATAACCGGCGTTCGACAGGATCATCTCCAAAATCTCGCGCTGACCCTTTTCGTCATCCACCACAAGTATGCTTTTACGTGCCATAAGATTCAGGGATGAGGGCGGAGGGATGAGGGATGAAAAGGTTCGAGTGAATGCGTCAATTAACGATTCACTCAATCATTCATCCCTCATCCCTCATCCCTCATCCCTCCTTTCCGTCGGTAATGTGATTATAAACGTTGTGCCGCCGCCTTGCTTTGATTTTACAGAGATCGTGCCGCCGTGATCGTCTATGGCCTTTTTGACGATGGCGAGACCGAGCCCTGTGCCCGTCTCTTTGGTCGAAAAATAGGGCTCGAAGACCTGCGAGATGTCTTCGGGCGAAATGCCGTGGCCCGTGTCCGCTATCTCTACGCGCGCGGCGCGCCCCTGCTGTTCACTGTAGAGACGAACGGAAAGCTCTCCTCCACCCGCGCCGTCAATCGCCTGTAGACCGTTGATCAGAAGATTCGTAAAGACGGAGCGCAGAGACTCCGCATCGGCCATCACCTGCGGCACATCTGCTTCGGCCTCTATGCTTACCTTAATATTATTCTCGGCTGCCTGCACCTCGACCATACGCAAAGCATCTTCGGCAGCGGCGCGCAGATCGACCGCGCGCAGTTCCAGTTTGCCCGGACGCGTGTAGTTTAAGAACTCGGAGATGCGCGTGTTGATGCGCGCGACTTCCGCCTTGAGCTGATC
>DATLMN010000176.1:0-8378 GCA_035537255.1 Pyrinomonadaceae bacterium
AAATCAATTAACCGGAGAACAAATGAATGAAACTTGTTAACCAAACTAACGTCGCCGTGAGCTACTGGATTACTTCTCAGGATGCGGGCGACTGCGGCACGATTCCCGTCAATGGTCTGGTTGATCTTCCCTACTATGACAGTCAACAGAACGTCACCGTTGAGTTCATACCCGTCGAAAACAAACAAGGCACTTTCTCGACCACTTGGGACACCACCAAAACAGGTCAGCAGACTGAACTGGCGCTCGTGATCCAATAGCCCCACCTACAACGCTTCGCAACCCAGCCGATTTTTCGGCGCTCATGGAGTCTCTTAAATGAAGTTATTCAACAACACGCCGGGTCAGATTGCGTTCAGTATTACTTCCCCCGGCCACGGCGATTGTGGCGAGATAGAGCCCGGGGGCACAAGTGATTGGCCCAAATACGATAATCAGGGAAGCGTGAGGGTGTCGTTTGGCGCCGTGCCGTTCGCCAAACCGCCCCAGATTACACCTTATAAGGTTACGATTCCCAAACCACGCACAGGCATGGTCGTCACTATCGGGATTTTTAAGCAATAGCCGACGACCGGCATGGTCAGTCACCGCGCGTCACTTCGTTGAAGATGCGCTTCCACTGTGCCGCGATTGAACTCCAGTTGAGTTCGGGCCGCGTCGCATTTCGGTAAGCCGCCTCCGCTAAAGAGTCCCGGTAATCGCGGTCATCATAGAGACGTTGCAGGGAGGCGGCGACGCCTTCGGGCGTCACTATGTGCGCATCGGTCAGGTTTCCCGGATAAGTAAGTTTCATCACCGGGTCTATAAACTCGGCTGCCTCGGCCCACAGTTGGGCCAGCGACGTGTGTCGCGGGATAACTTGCGCGGCCCTCGTTGCCGCGTGCTCGAAACTGACCATGCCCCAGCCCTCGCCCGTGGTGGTTGTAATCCCGACATCGCACGCGTTGTAGAGCAGGTTGAGTTGCTCGTCTGAAAAAACGGGACGCGAATTATCCGCCTGCGTCATAATCAGCCGGTCATAAATCCCATAACGTTTCGCCAGTATGAGGACGTTCCAGCCGCTATCCTCAGTCGCCATGTGCAGGTAAAGCTTCACGTTCGCGGGCTTGTCTTTTGCAAACTGCGCAAAACCCTGCATCGTGATGTCGATTCGTTTTCGCGGCATGTTTCGATTGGCATTCAGGACGATGAACGCTTCTAGATGCTCCTCGTCATCGAGCTTCATTGCGCGGCGAGCTTCAATCCGGCGCATTGGAATATCTCCGCTATCATCGCCCAGCGGATAGAAGCGATGTGTATCCACGCCGTGCGGAATGACATCCAGTTCGGGAAATTGGAAATGAGAATCCTGTGCTCGAACTTGTTCGAGCGACTTTGCTATCTCACTGCGCCCGTACTGTGTATAAAGCACGTAGCGCGAGACGCCTTGAAGCCGATGTAATATCTCGGGCGCGATTGGCCCTGACTCGACCGGCGAATACATAACCACCTTCGGCTGCGGCGTGAGTTTCCGCAACTCCTCCATGTAGGGAATCTGAAAGGAAATGTCGTAAAGGAGAAAAACTATCGCGGGCTTAATCTCTTCGACGAGCGGAATAATTTGGTCGTATCCGTAAACGCTCTTGCCTTTCGCCGCCACGTACAACTTCCAAGGATAATCATGAGGGCGTCCGTCATAACGCGTCGCCAACTGATGCAGTTCGAAATCATTGTGCAGCGGTTCAAAGATGCTGCGAATCACCCTTGCAAAGCCGGTGGGGACAACCGCGTCGCCGATAATCAGGATGCGAGCCATTAGTCGTTTACAAATTATTCCAATCTGGTACGGGACGACGGGGACGACAGTATAACTTTCGCCCGTCCCTTGATGATTTAATCAGAATAACATGATTTCCCGAACGCGGACGGAATCGCGAGAGATAGATGGCCCGGGCGAAAGATTGACGGTAATAGTAAATCCAATGAACTGCCAATTTGTATTGGAGCGCTCTACGGCGCAATCCATGCGACGAACCGGAGCCATGTTTCCGATTCGGAGATAATAATCCGCAGCGGGAGCGCGATGATGAGAAGCAAAACCCCGGCGGCGAAGATTTTGTTTAGCTGGCGGCGTCTGGCCGTGAACCAGATTAGACAGATAATCGCCAGCAGGCTGGGAACGCCGAAGGCCCAAAGTATAGTCCGCTGATCGGCCACGGGCGAGACACGGAAGAGCGCGGCGGGCAAAAAGTTTATCGCCGTCAACAGCATCAGGCTTTTATGCTCTGCGGGCCTCTTGCGGTAATAAATCGCCCCGGCAAAGAGAATTATAAACAGAGTCATGTCAGAGACCGGATAAAGGAAAAAGCTATGCGGGTTGATCCACGGCGGGGCTGCCGCGCGGACGAGTTGCGCGTCATACGCGGTTGCGAGTCCGACGACGACGACCAGAACAGCGAGGGCCACACCCGCTATTCCCATCTTCATGTGCAGTTTAATGTTCTTTGAGCGAACCAGTGCGACCTGCGCCGTGAAGTAAACCACCCACAGCGTCATCACTACGCCGTGCGCGTGCACCAGCGCATTGGCTACCGGCCTGACGTCAAAAAACGCGCTGAAATAATAAGACTTGAAATAACCAATCAGAACCAGCAGGGGGAAGCCGATTGCTGCCACCAGAAATAAACTGCGGTCTGACCGGCGTCGTAATAAGTTCGCGTTGATTGCCATAAAATCACCCTCCAACTTACATACGCGAAAAATCGCGGTAAATCGAATCAGTGAAATTTCTTTTCCGAGAATTTAAAGGGTGTTGAGCACCAATGCGAAGACCGTCATCAGTCGCATTGAGCCGGGACTGAAGATTAATGAAGCGTCAGTTAGACATTGAGAAGTTGACGAGCGGGGTCAAAAAGCGAGTGCCACAAATGCGGGCGGCGGTAATTGCCGCTTGATGCCAAACTTAACGCAGCGATGCCCCTGCCCTCTTACGCTACTTGCAACAGAACCGTTAACAGCTTCCCGCCGATTCTCCTGCCCGCCGGTCTCTATAAAAGCGGAAAGCAGCGAGCAGGAGAATCAAGACCAAAGGAGTCAGCAACACAAAGAGCGAATGCTCGCGGAAGTCGGCTCCACGGCGATATGCGCCATTGGCAATCGGAATTCCAAGCGTCGTTGCGTAATAGAATAGGAGCGGGCAGAAAAGTCGCCGGAACAGATTGGAAGCATTCTTTGAGCCGGGCGCGTCATCAGAACTAATCTTTTCGCTGACCAGAAACAACAACAGCAGGAACCCGAAATAGATGAAGATTCCTTCGAAGCGGTGAAGTTGATTTTGACTCAGCCAATTCGTATCGAGAGGCAGAGGGCGCAGTAGCAGCGCAGTGGAAATACGAATTGTATTAGCAACGAGCGTCGCCAGATAGGCACACAGCGCGGCACACGAAATGAATCTCCATGCTATGTCCCGCGAGCGGTCTCTCAAGAGCTTTCCGAGCGAAAGCATCAGGAATGAGGTGATGAGGAAATTGACCCCTGAGCAGGAAGCAGCAATTATGAATTTGCGGTCGCTGCTGATGTAACCCGCATGGGATTCAAACTCAAAGCGTGAGCCGCTGACGAGTTCGACCAGAACAGTCGTCGGGGCGAGAATCCAGCGCAGTTGGTTGACGCCCGCCGTCGAGTAGTACACTTTGACCACGGCTGCACAAAGCACTACGACAACCAACTGCGCGCTGCGTTTCGAAATAACTTTCTGCATCATACAAGGCGTCGTCGCGAGCGAACTATCATCATCACCGCAAGCAACAGAGATGCAAGAGTCAACCAAACCAGTTCCGGTTCACTTCCAACCTCCGTGCCGTCGCCGATTGCCAGATCGCTCACGCCCAGAGGCAAAGGCGACGCTTGATTGACATCCTTCGCCTCTCCCGTCATGTTTCGAACCTCTTCGCGAACCGCGATGAATGACGTGTACTGAGTCAACAAGTTGTACTTCAATCCCAGCGAAGTAATCTCTTTGCCCCTATCCGGCGATATATCTCTGGAGCCGTAGTCAGATAGTTCGGCGATTCGGGAGCGCGCCCACAAATATCGCAGCGCGCGATTGGCCTCGTCCGGCTGAACTCCGGCAACATCCAGACTCGTCGCGTACTCTCCAAGCCCTGTTTTTCCATGCAACTCAAAACTTCCGCTTACAGGTCCGCGCCATTTGCCGTAGAGAATCACGGGGCGCTCTGCCAGCAGATCGGGAAGGTGCGCCGGGTGGACATCGTATATATCAAAACCGTTGGAGCGTATCTGAATGTCCGTTAAGAGCGGAGACTGAATGTATTCACGGAATCTGGCAGCGACGCCTTGAGCTTCCGATTCCTCCATCACGATGAAAGGCTCGCCCATTCCGGCCTTCGCCACGCCTTCAATCAGATAACGATTTACGGATGAGCCGATACCAAACGCGAACACGTTGCATTGATTGAGATTCTCGCGAATGAAATCGAAGACTCCCTGTTCTCCTGAGATGTAACCATCCGTCACCAGCACGATGCTGCGCGAGACGCCTTCTTCGCGGGGAAGGCCCATCGCTTGTTTGATTGCCGGAAGAAGCTCCGTGCCTCCGCTGCCGCGCTGCTCATCCAGCAGCCGAATCGCGACGGAGATGTTCTCCTGAGTTGCCGGAAGCGACTTCGGAGAAAGCAGGGACGAGTCTCCGGCAAACAAAACGACGTTGAATAAGTCGGTCGGTCGCAATTGCCCGATTAAGTCTTTCAACAATTGTTTAGAGGTATTCAGGGGAAAACCCTCCATTGAGCCGGAAACGTCCACGACAAAAATATATTCTCTGGCCGGTATCTCCTCGCCCGTTATACGCCGGGGCGGTTGGGCCATGTAAAGAAAGAAGTTTTCGTCTCCACCCTGATAAAGAAGGAGGCCGGAAGCGATTTTGTCTCCCGCTAATCGGTAGCGCAGAACAAAGTCGCGATTTCCCTGAAATGGGTCGGCATCGTCCAGCGTCAGTTGAGCGATGGTCGGACTCTGCCATTGCGGCAGAATTTGGTGCGACGTGCAACTCAGGTCCTGTATCGGAACTCCGGCGGAGATTCGGGCTGAAAGGTGTAGCGTGCTGGCCGGTTTTTCTCCCTGACGGGTATAGGGAGTCATCACCCGCTCATCTTCTTTTGTCGCGGAAGACTCCCGTTGTGAGGAGTATCTGGGCCCGACGACGGTAGGATAGACCACTTCATAGACTCCATCTGTCGGCACCAGAAGCTCCGTATAACGAAGCTCAATCTCAATCTGGTCCTGCGGCATGACATTGGCCAGACTCATCGAAAATACATTCGGCCTGTCTTGTTCCAATAGAGAGGCGCTTTTCCCTTCCCTCTTCGCCGCATCGAACTCCTGCTTGGCCGCATCTCGCTCTTTGATTTTTGCAACGATAATCTGATCGCCGATTCGCATCCGCATCGAGTACAGCGCGGCACGCGTGGATGCCGGAAATACATAAGAGGCATTGATTGGCCGTGAGCCTTCATTCCGATACGTTTGCACGACCCTCACATCCGCGATGATTCCCGAAACAGCTATCTCGACACTTGTATCCTTCAGAGGTAAGTGGTCTATGCCGGGGTCTCCCTGTACAACGAAATATGGTGAAAGAGTTCTGTCATCCTGAGTCTTCTGCGCGAAAGCCGCAGAGTGAACAATTGCTATCGCAATTAGTACCAAGAGACATCGCACGTTGAGTTTGATTATGTTAGTCGTCACTGAATCAGCTCCAATCAATCCTGAGAGGGCAAAGCGCCCTTTTTATTCAGGCTGATACTATGGCGGCTCAGCAGATTGAGATAATGTCAGCTACCACAGAACGGAATCCTAGTAACCACAGTCATCCTTCGGGAACGTCCACAAACCGGATGAGCGGCTGCCCTCGCAGCGCAGCACCTCGGAGAAGGCGCGCACTGCGTTGAGAAATTATATCGGGGACGAAAATATAGGCCGGGCGTGTATTTTCCTCATCGGTGGCCGGACTGTGTTGTTAATCCGAATCTTCGCAAGGGCGTGGTGCGGAGTAAAACTGTCGAGAATTCGTAGCCTAGAGAGACTGTGCGGCGCAAGCCCACTTAAGCCGACAGTGCCGACAGTGCTGACATTTTCCACTCTACTGAGAAGCTCTTAAAACAATTCGTCACCAGAGGAAAACGTAACTTCATGTCCCGCGAATCCAGCAATAAACGCACGCGCCGAATCACGTCGGTCCTGATTTTAGCCTTCACTATCCTGCTTTGCGCCGCGAGCGGTGCGGCACAGACCGCGACTTTCGCCGGGCGCGACTACCCGATTATCGGGAATACGCACACCGCCGCAGACTTCAACGGCGACGGCAAACTCGACCTCGCGGGCGCGGGCCTCAACGTCCGCGTGATGCTCGGACTGGGCGACGGCTCTTTCCGCCCGTACGTCGAATATCCTGCCGGAGGCTACACGGAAGACGCTGCGGCGGGCGACCTCAACGGCGACGGCAAGCTGGATTTAGTCGTTACTAATCTGGACGCACAGATTGGTCTGACGGTGCTCCTCGGCAACGGCGACGGCACGTTCGGCGCGCCCGCGAGTTATCCCAACGACGCGGGCGCGGACTCGCCTTCTGTCGTCGTCGCGGACTTCGACCACGACGGGCGGCTCGACGTGATAGCGGCGCACCAGATGGCCTGCTTCAACGCCCCCTGCGTCGTCGCGGACACAATCTCGCTCTGGCGCGGGCTGGGCGACGGGACGCTTCAGCCGGCCCAACAAATTCGCGTCGGGCAGGGGCTATCCAAAATCTCCGCCGGCGACTTTAACGGCGACGGCAATCAAGACTTGGGGCTAGCGGCGGCCTTCGGAAAAGTCTTCATCCTGCTCGGCAACGGCGATGGGACGTTTCGCCAACTGCCGGACCTGCTCATCGTGCAGGACATAGATAATACGGACATAGAGATTGCGGATTTCAACGGCGACCGGATACAGGATTTGGCCGTCGCGCCCGACGCGGACCACAGGGTTGTGATGCTGCTAGGCTCAGGCGACGGGACGTTTCGACAGTCTGCTTCCATCCCTTCCGCACGCCTTGAGCGCATGGACCAATTGACGGTCGCGGATTTCAACGGCGACGGCTTGCAGGATGTAGCGCATGGAATAGCGACCTGCTGCACGCAGAGCGGAGACGGCATGTTCGGCGTGCTGTACGGCAACGGCGACGGGACGTTTAAGAGCGTGGTCCGTTATCTAGTGCCGGGCTATGTCGTAGGCAATGGCGGCGGCTACCTGCTCGCCTCTGATTTAAACGGCGACGGTAAACAGGACGTTGTGCTTCAAGTGAGAGGCAACAATCCTGAGACGACCGTTCTGCTGAACACGACGGGCCGCGCTTCTTCAACGCTCGCGTACGGCAGTATGACGATTGCGCCCGCGAGCGTCGTCGGCGGCACGCAGGCGTTCGTCGAAATTAGCCTCGCGCCCGGCGCGGTCGCCCCCGCGGGCAGTCTCCCGCTGACTATTTCAAGCAGCAATCCTTCCATCGCCAGCGTGCCGACGGGCAGCCGCTCTATGCCCGTCGCGGTCGGCTTCATCGCGGGGATGACCAACGTCAGGTTCAAGGTGGACACGTCGAACGTCACCGCGCCGCAGAAGGTCACCATCACGGCTTCCAACAGTCGAATCGGCAACCGCAGCGTGACGCTCAATGTGACGCCACCGGACACGCCGCTCGCCATCGGCTCGATTCAGATGCAGCCGCTGGGCGTTTTCGGCGGCGACGATGCGAGCGGAGTCGTGACCTTGGCGACCGGACACGTCGCGCCGAGCGGCGGCGCAGTCGTCGCCTTATTCAACGATAATCCGGGCCTCGTTTCGATGCCCGCGAGCGTGACGATTCCCGCCGGATGGACGAACGCGAGCTTCCCCATTCAGACGGTGACGACGGGCGCGACGACTCCCGTCAACATCAGCGGCAGCTACGGCGGCGCGACGAAGACGGCGACCCTCACCGTCAGCGCACCTTCGCAGAACATTCCAATCTCTTCTGTCACGCTCTCGCCGTCAACGGTCGTCGGTGGAGGTAACACGGGCGTTCGCGTGACGGTCAACCTGAGCGCGGGTTCACCGACCGAAGGCGCGAGGATAATGCTGACGAGCAGCAACCCGTCGGTGGTCAACGTACCGCGCGTGATTCGCACCAATTTTTCGGGACAGACCAGCGCCTTCACGGACGTATCTGCCGCGCTCGTCAACGCGCCGACGCAAGTGACCATCACGGCCACTTACGGAAGCTCTACGCAGAGCGCAGTCTTAACAGTTACGCCTCCGTCCGCGTCTACGCCGTCGCTTTCAGGCTTGACTCTTAACCCTTCGAGCGTCAC
>DATLMN010000177.1:0-2169 GCA_035537255.1 Pyrinomonadaceae bacterium
ATAAAGATCGTACTGAAGCTTCTGCCGCGCGTCTTCGATGGACGCGCCGTACGGATATTTGATCTGCGCCCAGCCCGTGAGGCCCGGCGCGATCAGGTGACGCTGCTCGTAATAGGGAATCTCCTGCGCGAGCTGTTGGACAAAGTGCGGACGTTCGGGGCGCGGGCCGACAAAGCTCATCTCGCCTTTGAGGATATTCCAGAACTGCGGAATCTCGTCCACTCTGACCTTGCGTATGATGCGACCGATGCGCGTCGTGCGCTCGTCCGTCTGGCTGGCCCAGATGGGCCCATCCTTCTCCGCATCCGTACGCATAGAGCGAAACTTCATCAGCGTAAACGGCTGGCCGTTCTTCCCCACGCGCTCCTGACGATAGAGTATGGGCCCACGCGAATCGAGCTTGATAAGGATGGCCGTCAAGACCGCAATGGGCAGCGAAAGGATTGCGCCGACGAGCGCCACGCCCCTGTGAAAGCTTGTGCGCAGGAGCGCATTGAGCCGCTTTTGCCGCCCGCGACCGGAAAAGATCAGCCAGGAGGGGCGCATCATATCCAGATGCACGCGTCCCGTCAGCCTCTCATAAAAGGGCGCGCCTTCCTCTATGGAAACATTGCCGGACAAGCTCAAGTCCAGAAGCTGGTCTGTGGGAAACTGCCCGCGCCGCTCGCCCATCGCGACGACGATGCGGTCTATGTTGTCGCGCTTGACGATCTGATCCAGCTCGCTCGTGAGACCTATGACCGTCGGGTTGATCAGGCTGCGGCCAACCATCTCAGGGTCTGTGTCGACAAATCCGATGATGCGAAAGCCCGCGTCGCGTCTTTCAAGAGCCTCGCGCGCAATCTCGACCGCAGACGCGCCGCTGCCGACGATCAGGATACGTTCGCCTATGTGCGGGTGGCCGAGAAAATAGTGAATCGTGATGCGCCAGGAGACCATCAGGAAGAGCGCAAGCGGAAGCGCGATGGAGGCCACGCCGCGACCGATCAAAAGCTGCGGCACGGCATAGATGACGAGCGCGAGCGCAATCCAGGCGAGCCCCAGAGCCTGTATGAGGCGAAGAACAAGCTCGCGCCGGTCGTGCATCACGACGAAATCGTAAAGGTCGTAAAGATAAAAGGCGGCCAGACAAAACGCCGTCGCGAGCGCGATCTTGTAGAAGCCGTAGCTGTAGAACAGTTGCTCTTCAGCGCCGATCACGCCCAGGCGCAAATACACGGCAGAGATCATCGCGACGAAAAGCAGCAACGCCTCGACGATGATCAATAGAATAGTCCGTGCATTGATGCGCGAGCGTTTCAAGACAGGACGACGGCCTCCTCTCCCTCTTTCAAAGTCGTCTGCGCGCCCGGCGGCACGACCTCATCGCTTCGGCGATTGTAGCGCCGCTGATAGTAGTAAGAAGTTTCATCCAACTGCTCTTCGCTGCGGTTTAAGACGACGCCGAGCATACGCTCGCGCGGGAGTTGTTCGAGCAGCCGATCAACTGCCGCGTAGCGAGTCTTTCCCGCACGCACGACCAGCAGCGCTCCGTCTGCCCGATTGATCAGCACGGTCGCGTCCGTAAAGATGCCAAGCGGCGGCGCGTCTATGATGATGTAGTCGAACATGCGGCGCACCTCCGCCAGCACGCGACCGAACTTCGGCCCGGACAGCAATTCCGCCACATCGTCGCGCGCCGCGCCGCCCGGCAACAGGTGCAGGCCGGCGGGCTCTAGACGGATGATCGATTCCTGAAGCGTGGCTTCGCCCGCGAGGACTTCGGAGAGACCAAAGGCTGGCTCCATGCCCAAGTATTCGGTGGCGCAGGGCTGGCGCAGGTCGCTGTCTATGAGCAGAGCGCGCACGCCGTCCGTCTGGGCCAACAGCCACGCGAGATTCAAAGCCGTCAGGGTCTTTCCCTCGGCCACGCCCGCGCTCGTGACGACGAACGCCTGCATCTTCTTGCGCTCTCCGGCCTGAAGCACGCGCGTGCGAAGCGAGCGGAACTGCTCGCAGTAGGCCGAGCGCGGTTGCGTGACGGCGATCAGATGTGGTTCGACGCGCGCCGGTGAGATGTCTTCGGAGACAAACTCGACCTGTGCGCGCGCCGACCCGGCAGCGTCCAAAGTTGCCCCAGCAGCACGCGAAGCCTCATCGCCGGGGAGTGCCGACCCGACGCGACTCTCG
>DATLMN010000178.1:0-6985 GCA_035537255.1 Pyrinomonadaceae bacterium
GAAGCCGCCGATGGGAGCCCACAGCGGAACATAAGAGGGAACGAGCATACGTATCAAAAGCGTCGTCAACCATCCAAGCAGAAGCCCTATCAGCCCGCCCATCCCCGTCAGCGTCATCGCTTCGATCAGGAATTGCCAGAGGATGTCTGCGCGGCGCGCGCCGATGGCTTTGCGTACGCCTATCTCGCGCGTGCGCTCCGTCACCGACACCAGCATGATATTCATCACGCCGATGCCGCCGACCATCAGGCCGACCGAAGAGATGACGACCATCGCGATGGCGACGCCGCCGAGGATAGAGCGGAACTGCTCTATGATGCTCTCCGAAGTCGCCATGCCGAAGTTGTCCGGCTTGCCGAAGGGAACTTGCCTGCGCACGCGCAGCAGGTCTGTGACCTGATCTTTGGCTTCGTCCATCATGCCGGGACGAGCGACGGCCATAATATAAACGTCGTCGGCGTTGGGCTTGAGCTTACGCACGACTCCGAAGGGCAGATAGATGACGTTGTTCTGATCGTCGCCGGAGAGAAAGGTCTCGCGCTTTTCCAGCGTGCCGACCACGCGAAACTCCTGCCCTGCAATCTCAATCGTCTTGTCCATGGGCGAAGAGTAAGGAAAAAAGTTTTCCACTACGCTCGCGCCGATGACGCAGACGCGCTCGTTCTGATCGTTCTCGAATTGCGAGAAGAAGCGGCCCTCTGTGATGACTTCAGTCCCGGCCTTCTCGAACTCGGGCAGCGTGCCTTGCAGCGAAACGGCGGCGCTCGTCTTACCGTTGGCAGTGACCAGAATCTTCTGGCCGAAGAAGTTGTTCGTGACATCCAGAAAGGGCACGGCCGTTTCGACCGCAGGGAGCTTCGCAATCGCCATCGCGTCATCGTAGGTCAGCTCCTTACGCATGCGCTCTTCGCGCGAAAGACGACCGATGCGTATGCCCGGTTGAAACTTGGCGATAAAGATCGAGCGCGTGCCGAACGATTCGACCTCTTTTTTGACCGCCGTATCAATGCCGCTGATGATCGAGGCAATCGCCATCACAGTCCACACGCCTATAACCACGCCGACGACCGTCAAAAATGAGCGCAGCTTATTCGAGCGCAGCGTCGCCAACGCCATCAGCAGATTCTCATAAATATCGCTGCGTAGAAGTTTCATAAATCAGTTTTTAGTTTTCAGTTTTGAGTTTTCAGTAAAAGCATTTTGTCTTTGCTTAAAACTGAAAACTCAAAACTGATCTCCTAATCCGCTCTGAGCGCTTCAATCGGGTCCAGGCGCGCGGCCTTCCATGCAGGGAAAATTCCTGAGAGCACGCCGATCACTCCCGACACTGTGACGGCTATGAACACGGCGGCAATCGAAAGATAGGTCGGGAAAAAGACGACCGTCAGAATGCGCCCGATAATCCAGGCGAGCAGCACTCCGACCATGCCTCCAATGGCAGAGAGCGTGATTGCTTCGACCATAAACTGCTTGAGAATATCGCCGCGCCGCGCGCCCAGGGATTTGCGAATGCCGATCTCCTTAGTGCGCTCTGTCACGGACACAAGCATGATATTCATAATCACTATGCCGCCGATGACGAGCGCGATTGCCGGCACGGCCACGGCGACGATTGAGACAGTGCCGAGGATGCGGTCGCGTATGCCTGTGATGGCGTCCGGCGTGATAATACCGAAGTTATCTTTTTCGTTCGCTCCCAGGTGTCGGCGCGTTCGCAGCAGAAAACGCGCCTCTTCGACGGCATCGCTGAAAGTCTCGTCCGATTTGGAAGTCGCCACGAAATAGAGCGAGCGTTGATTGCGCAGTGGGCCAAAGCTCGCCGCGTAGGTCTTCAAAGGTATGGTGATGAATGTATCCTGCGGCTGACCAAACACTGTGCCCTTGGCCGTCGCCACTCCGATCACGCGATAGGGCAAGCCCTCTATCACCAGCTCTTCGCCCAGAGCGCGCCCCGATGGGAACAGCTTGTTGGCAATATCCGCGCCGATGTAGGCGACGCGCATCGCCGCCTCTGCTTCCGTCTCGGAAAAGTAACGCCCTTCTGCGATGTCCAGATTTTCGATGTCGGCGATGACGGGCGTCGCGCCGTCTACGGCCACTTCTTCCAGAATCTCCGTGCCGCGCCTGACCTGTCGGCGAGTGGCGAGCGCCTTTGCGCCAAGCCTGCCGATCAGTTGAGCGCGCGCGCGCAGATACTCCAATTCATCTAAGGTCAAATCCTTATTGCGGCGCTGCGCGGCGGCGATGGTGTCCGTGTCCTTAAAATCCTCGAACGCAAAGCGTCGAATGGAAAAAGACTTCGAGCCGATGCCAGCGATCTTTTCATCAAAGTAGGCGTTAAAGCCCTGTATGACGGAGACGACGACGACGACCGCCGTGACGCCGATGATCATCCCTAGAAGCGTCAGCACAGAGCGCAGTTTGTGCGCCCAGATCGCCGCAATCGCCAGTTTCAATGTCTCAATAAATTTCACGACCGTCTTATTACGTTTGAACGAGCACTATAGTTGCACTGCCGGGGTAGATATTCAGATGCGGGGCGTACGGGGAAGGTTCGCGTAAAAGAGCCTCCGGACTAAAGTCTGGCCTTTATCCGTCGAAGGGCATAAAGCTCAGCGATAAAGGGGGAGCAAAGGGGCGGCGTGTAATCCTGCCTAGTCTTGTCGCGCGCTCTTGATAAACGTAATCTAACGAGAATATTTGTTCGTGATCGTAAAAGACGGCGCTTTGAAAAATGCGTTCGGCTCTTCGGAGGGGATCATTGTTTGGGGAGCAAACAGAGGAATGTGTCTTCCGGAAGTAGATGCTATCTGTACCTCTGCCGGACACGGATTAATGACCATTGCCTGATCGATATTTTTTGGCGGCACAATAATTGTGATCTTAAAATCTATATCTTTTCTCGGAGTAATGATCCCGATTTTATAACGCTCGCAAGAGTTGTTGCTGCTGACGGTATTATTTGATTCCTGTCCCTGAGCCCTGACTTCCACGCTGAGGGCCAGCACTAAGACCAACAAGACAAAGGCGGGAGATTTCATGCGGAGATTTTCTTCTCTGATTTAACTCAAGTCAAGCGTTTTGGAGCGAGTCCGAAGTGCCACTCTTAAGGGCTTGCTGCTTACTCTTTATCTATTCCCAGCGAAGCGCTTCAATCGGGTCTAGGCGTGCGGCTTTCCATGCGGGCCAGAGACCGAAGATGATCCCCACCGCCGCTGAGATTCCTAAGCCGACGGCGATGGCCCACAGCGGCACGTAGGCCGGAAGCGGCGAATACCTGTTCATCAAAAGGCTCGCCACTTCGCCGACAATAAGTCCGGCGATGCCGCCGATGGCCGTCAGTGCGACCGCTTCGATCAAAAACTGCGACATGATATTGCCGCGCGTCGCGCCCACGGCCTTTCTAATGCCTATCTCTTTGGTGCGCTCCGTGACGGAGACGAGCATGATGTTCATGACACCGATGCCGCCGATCATCAGCGCAACGAACGAGATGGCTGTGAGCACCAGAGCGGTCGCGCCCGTCAATTGATTATAAATATCCAGGAGCGAATCCTGCGACGAGATGCCGAAGTTGTTGGGCGCACCAGTGGGCACACGACGACGGCGGCGCAGTATGTCCTCAATCTCGTCCATAGCGGATTTGACGTAGGCGCGCGAGCGTGGCCGCACGATGATAAAGAAGACGACCTGCGGCGCTGGCAGGTCTGGATAGTACTTGTCGAAGGTCGTAATCGGGATAAAGATGGAATTGTCGCGCGACTGTCCGAAGAAATTTCCCAGAGGCTCCATCACACCGATGACGCGATAAGAGTTGCCGTTGATCTTGATCTCTTTATCGACGGGCTCTTCAAAGGGAAACAGTGCGCGCACGACATCCACGCCGAGGATGCAGACGTTCGAGCGCGCCTCCATGTCTATGTCCAGGATAAATCTCCCGTGGCCGACGTTCTGCGAGTGAACGAACTCATAATAGGGCGTCACGCCGAAGAGGATAGGCGTGTCCGTCTGCTTGTCCGCGTAGCGCGCCGTCGAAGCGATCATGCGGTGAATGGGCGAGACGCCGACAATCGAAGGGGCTTCGCGGCGAATCGCCTCCGCATCATCCATCGTGATGTCTTTGCGGTGCAGCTCTTCGGGCCCCGGCGGTCGTCCGAAGCTCGGATCGAACTTCGAGACGAAGATCGTATTCGACCCCAGAGATTCAATCTGCTCTGCAAAGGCGCGATTCAATCCCTGTATGATCGAGACCATGAAGATCACCGTGATGACCCCGACACTGACGCCCAGGATAGTCAGCGACGAGCGCAGCTTATTCGCGCGCAGCGTATCAATGGCCATCGCCCCGGATTCTTTAACGTCGTCGAAAGTCATAATAAAGCAAGGATGAAGGATGAAGGCGGAAGGATGAAAGAAGCGCTATTCAGGTTGAGCCATTCATCTTCAATAGCCACGCTTTCATCCTTCATCCTTCCGCCTTCATCCTTTATTAGTTTACGCCGCCGAATATCTTCGTGATCTTGTCTTCACCGTTGAACTGGACGATCAGGTCGTAGTGGCCCTTCATGCTCGTCAGGCCAAGACGCGACCACAACCGGCCCTGATACTCTCGCGCAGACCAGCGCCAGTACTCGTCCGGCTTGCGCGGTATAATCTCAAGAGGCGCGCCCGCGAGATTCTGTACTTCGCTCTTGGTCATGCCGGGCTTGAGCTGCATGTGCGCGCGCTCGATTCGCTTTGAGACGCTGCGATAAACCAATCTTTCTCGGCCAAGCTCAAGACCGAAGAGGAGGACGAGCGCGCAGAGAACGATAGCCAGACTCTTAGTAATGCGCTTTGCCGCGCTCCGTTTCATCACTCCGCCCTCAAAGCCTCAATCGGATCGAGGCGCGCCGCGCGCCAGGCGGGCCACAATCCGCTGATGATTCCGACGATTGATGAGACGCCGACGCCTAAGATAGCCGAGGTCGGGCTGATCAATAGCGGAAAGCCCATCAGAAAAGAGAGCACATAAGCGAGACCGAAGCCCGCGATCACTCCGATTGCGCCGCCGATGGCAGAGACCGCCACCGCCTCTATCAAAAACTGCTGAAGAATATCTTTGCGCCGCGCGCCGATGGCCTTTCTGATGCCGATCTCTTTGGTGCGTTCCGTCACGGACACAAGCATGATATTCATTACGACGATGCCGCCCACGACCAGCGAGATCGCGGCCACGCCAATCGTGACGATGTAAATGTTCGAAGTGGCTTTGCCGTAAAGGTCTAAAAAAACGTCCTGCGTCTCAAGAGCAAAGCCGTCCTCCGTGTCATTAAAAGTCTTGCCGCGACGATTGCGCATGATGGCGCGCACCTGATCCTGCACTTCCGCGAGTTGCTCTGCGGAAGTCGCTTGAATAAAGACGACCAGACTATCGCGA
The DNA here is from genome assembly GCA_035537255.1 of Pyrinomonadaceae bacterium. GTDB lineage: Bacteria > Acidobacteriota > Blastocatellia > Pyrinomonadales > Pyrinomonadaceae > DASQYE01. The sequence continues at coordinate 5,420 of DATLMN010000178.1, forward strand.
GAGCCATACATCTTCTGATAAGCGGGGTAGGGAAGATAGATGACGTTGTCGCGCGAGAAGCCGAATATCTTACCTTTCGTCTCGGCCACGCCGACGATCTCGAAGGGCTTGCCAGCGATGCGTACCTCCTGGCCCACTACCCTTTCAGGCGGCGCGCCGTTAAATAGATTGGTGATGATGTCCGTGCCTATGACGCACACGTCGCGCCCGGCGGCGTGCTCGCTCTCTGACCAGATGCGTCCAGCCTGAACATTGACATCGTTGATGGCAAACATCGAGAGCGTGACGCCCTGAAGCGGAACGTTGTCGGACTTCTGATCAGAGTGTTTGATCAGCTCTCTGGCGTTGGCCGTCACGCCTGTGCGCCAGCACGTCGTACACAAACGCGTGATGGCGTCCGCGTCTTCCTGCGTCACGTCCTTGTGCTTATTGAATTTGATAAAGTCTTCGCGCGAGGTGATGATCTGCGGGCGCTTGGAGACGGTGAAGACCGTAGAGCCCTGCGAAGAGAAGGTCGAAGCGACTGTTTTATCCAGCCCCTTGATGATCGTGACGACGGCGATCACGGCTGAGACGCCGACCACTATGCCGACAAGCGTCAGGGCCGTGCGCAGCTTGTTCGAGCGCAAGCTTGCGATTGCGACGCGAAACGATTCCCACAGAGACGTGATACGCAGGCGCATAAGAAAACAGTGGCGAGTGACAGGTAACGAGTGACAAGATAAAAACCTCTTGCTCGTCACCTGTCACTCGTCACTTGCCACTGCTTTTATCTAATTCGCTCGTCCTTTTCGATCAGCCCATCGCGGATCGAGATGACGCGATGCGCGCGGGCGGCGATGTCCGGTTCGTGCGTCACGACGATGATCGTGTTCCCCTCCGCGTGCAGCTTCTCGAAGAGGTTCATGATCTCGTAGCTGGTCGCCGTGTCGAGCGCGCCCGTCGGCTCGTCGGCCAGCAAGATAGAAGGATGATTGACGAGCGCGCGCGCGATGGCGACGCGCTGGCGCTGTCCGCCCGACAGCTCGTTCGGCTTGTGCATCATGCGGTCTGCGAGGTCGACCGCCTTGAGAGAGTTCTTGGCCCGCTCGTGACGCTCAGAAGAACTCATCCCGGCATAGATCAGCGGCAGCTCGACGTTATGCAGACTGGTGGCGCGGGCCAACAGGTTGAAGGTCTGAAAGACGAAGCCGACCTCCTGGTTGCGTATGCGCGCCAGCTCGTCATCATCCATCTCCGAGACTAGCTTGCCGTTGATCCAGTACTCGCCCTTCGACGGCGTATCAAGACAGCCGATCAGATTCATCAGCGTCGATTTGCCGGAGCCCGATGGGCCAATGATCGCCAGGTACTCGCCCTTCTGGACATCGAAAGAGACGCCGTGAAGAGCATGTACCTCTTCCGAGCCCATGACATAGGTTTTCCAGATGTTGCGCATGGAGATCAGCGCGGCGGGCACGGCGTCGCGTGCCAGCAGCTCACCATGTCCGAGCACGCTCGCTTCGACCGCTTGATCAGGCATCGTCAATGTGGCCTCACTCATTATTTACCCTCGCCGGAATTCGA
>DATLMN010000179.1:0-11654 GCA_035537255.1 Pyrinomonadaceae bacterium
TCCGCACGAGCGCCCGGGCAGGCGAAGCAGACGGCTGTTAAGAAAGGTGCGGCCCCCGCTCAAACGGGCGGCGTGGGCAGCACCGGGACGGCGCGGCCCAATACAAACGTGGGCGGTTATACAGGCGTCTCGCGGTCGGAAAAGCGTTTCAGGGTGGTCTTCTCCGTTGTAGCACGCAATATTCTGAATCACACTAATCCGGGGCGGCCTATCGGCAGTCTCAGCTCTCTCCTCTTCGGTCGGTCGAACTTTCTCGCCCCGCCTTTTGGTTTCGGCAGTGCGGCCGAAACTAACGCCGCTAACCGACGCGTCGAGGCACAGCTTCGTTTCAGCTTCTGAGGTGCCCTTTAACTGTCGGAGCAACATTCATGAGGAAATTATATACATACGGCCTTGCCGTCATCGAAAACAACAAAATACTCCTGTGCGAATCCTACGCATTTAAAGATCTGATTTTACCCGGAGGCATCAAAGAGGATGACGAATTACACGTCGATAATTTACTGAGGGAAATTTCCGAGGAGTTGGGTGACGAAGCAGTTCTCGATGTCGCCTCGCTAAAGTACCTGGGTAATTTTGAAGACCTGGCGGCAGGAGAAGGCGACACGCTCGTTGAGATTGAGTTGTACGCCGGCGCAGTCAGCGGCCGGCTAAAACCATCTTACGAGATAAAACGTTTGCACTGGTATTCGGCTAAGGACGACCGAGACCAACTGTCGGCAGTAATCAAGAATAAAATCCTTCCTTACCTGATTGAAAACAAATATCTCGTCAACTAGCTTCACGAGCCGAAAGGGCAAGCGACTGGTGCAGAAGTTAGTCATACTGGCGCAACGCCTACGCCCGCCGAAGAAGGTGAGCGCCTCCGCCCTCCGCAAAGGCTTAGCCGCGTCGTGGGCCGTGGGCTTGCTCATACGACCCTTGTTCGGTTTTGGGTGACTTGCAGCTTACATTGTTCTTGACAGCAATAATATATGTGCTTATCATCCTCGTTGTTCTGATTAGTGGGCATACTCTTTCCTCGTAACGGCTTGTATTTTTGCTCACTGAGCCGCAACAGCTAACTCGATCCTCAGAACACAGTCCACAGTTTTCTCGTAGTAGCCATATGGCTGTCGTCCTACTCGTCAGCCCGCTCGCCCCTTAATTGGTGCTGGTCAGAGATTAAGAACTACCTGCACGGGGCGAAAGCTAAAACCTGTGGCGCACTGAACAGGGCACCGTCTCAAGCCATCAAGACGGCGACGAGAGCCGAGCATTCGCTCGCACGCAAATGAAGGCCGCCATAATTTCCGGCGCTGACATCAACGCTTTCCTCAACCAACATGACACTCATAATCAACGGAACTATGTCTTAGGTGCGTCGGGTTCCGTATCAGCCATCAGCTATGATCTCTAAATTTTTATTCAGGCTGGCTAAAACAGCTTTCATGGGAAAGATCGTGGGGGCCGGATTCGCGCACTTCAGCTTTCTGATTCCGGTGAAAAAGGTGCTGGAAACGGATTCGATTCTTGCGTTCCATCACCCGAAGCCCGCATGGGCCAACCACCTCGTCATTGTTCCCAAGAAGAGTATCGCCACGCTTTTAGCACTCGGGCAGCCCGACAACATCAAATACGTCCCCGCCATCTTTTTCACCGCCCGAGATATCATCGCCAAGTTGGGGTTCAAAGATACAGGTTACGTGTTTTGTGCGAACGGGGGGCCGAGGCAGGAGGTCGGGCAGGTTCACTTCCATCTGTTTACGGGTCAACGCCTGGTCAGCGAACTCTCGGAGACGGCTAAGAGGGGTTTGATACTTCAGGGGAAAACGGTCGCGGCCTTTCATCATCCCGAGCCTAACTGGGAGACTCACATTGTCGTTGTGCCGACAGGCAAGACGGCGCCTCTTTGCTCGCTTGCTGCGTCGGACGGCTCCGTCATCGAAGAGACTCTAAGCATGCTGCGGACGCTGGACGAGCAATTTCAACTGGTGAAACGAGGGTACACGTTAGTCGTTCAAGAGATGAGCGGGAGCGAGCAGCGGCAGTTCTTGTGTCACGTCGTGGCCGGTAAGCGCACGAAAAAGATTGCTTAGTCGGTCGTCGGAGGTAGAAGAGACCGGTGCGCTATCAGCCGAACGGAGTCTCAATATTAATCCCGATAAAGGTTTCGGCGCTGAGAACCCTTGGCGGGTTTCGGGAGTGCTGCGAGGAGCTGATTCTTTATAACTTTCCGTTCGACCTGGAAATCGTCATCGCCGACGAAAGTCCCGAGGAGATTTTCGAGGAGGTGGATAGCTGGTTCGAGAGGTGCTCGCGGGTCACACACTTCCGCCCGAGGGACGAGTCGCGCGGCGGGCAGAACGACAAGATGAACGGCATCTATGACGCCATGAATTACATCAAGTATGAGAGCGCGATTCTGGTTGACGACCATTACAGGTTATCCGTCGAGAACATCCTTCAGCTCAAGCCTCTCTTCTCCCGGTACGATTGTTTCAAGTGCATGGTCTCGTTTCAGGAGAAGAACCTGAAGGCGCTGATAGACGTGTGCGGAATGTTCATCATCAACCTGACTCACCCCTTCCACCAGTTTCACGGCCACCTATGTTTCAACGCGCAGACCCTGAGCAAAATCGGGTTCCCCAGCCGCGACGGCCTGTTCGACGAACTGACTTTGGAGCTTCAGTTTCACGAGCACGGGAAGACGGTGCATTTCGCGGAGGGGATTTTTTTGATGACGGTTCACCACACGACCTGGGGCCGATTCCTGGAGCAGCGCGTCCGCTACGCCTACGAAAATCTCGCGTTCCCGCTCCGCTTCGCCTGGCACTTATGCGTCCTGCCCATCCTGATTACGTGCGCGCTCTTCGAGTTAAAATACGCGCTCGGGTGGGCGCTGTGTCTAACGGCCGGGCACATTCTTCTGGCGCTCTGGGGACAGATCAAGTACGGGGGAAATAGGTTCCCCGTGTGGACGTTCCTGTTGTCCCCGCTCTGGTTCTGGTTTTATCCGTTCACCAGTTGGATAGCGGCGTTCATGAGATGTTCGGGTGGGATTTACTTTGGCGGCCGAAAAATCGTAAAGCCGGTTTAGAGACGGGTGCCGGTTCGGCAGCCGTCGAGCAAACCACCCATCGGCGAGGTAAGCAATGTCAACATTAATAGTCCACGGGGGACGCCCCCTAGCCGGCAACATTAAAGCCGGCGGCTCGAAGAACGCCGCGTTCCCCGTCCTGGCGGCGACGCTGCTGTCGTCCGCGCCCGTCACGGTCAGCAATGTCCCGAACATCCGGGACATCAACGATACGTTACAGATACTCGAAGCCCTCGGCGCGCGCGTGGAGCGGGCGAACGACGTGGTTCGAGTAGACCCGACCGGCGTGGAAGCCTACCGCGTGCCTTACGAGTTGGGGAGCAAAATACGTGGCTCGTACTATTTCCTCGGTCCTTTGCTCGGGCGCTTCGGCGTGGCGCAGATTCCCTTCCCCGGCGGGTGCAGCGTCGGCGAACGGCCAATCGATCAGCATCTGCGTGTGATGGAAGCCCTGGGCGCACAAGTCTCGGTTGACAGCCGCTTCATCACGGTCAGCTGCGAGCACTTGAAAGGCGCGGATTATTCATTCCCCTTTCCTTCGAGGGGCGGGACGATCAACCTTTTGCTGGCGGCCCTCAAGGCCGAGGGCGAGACCGTCATCAGAAACGCCAACTATAGTCCGGAGGCGAGGTGCCTCATAAATTTCGTCAGGCACATGGGCGGAAGGGTGACGGTCGAGCCGCACAGTGATTACCACGCGACGCTCACCGTGGAGGGGAAGGCCGCGTTGGCCGGGCGCGAGTTCAAGGTCATCTCCGACAAGATCGAAGCGGCGACCTTACTGCTCGGCGGTCTAATCACCGAGGGGGACGTGAGAGTTGACGATCTCGAACTCGAACACATCCAGCCCTTCCTGCACAAGCTCGGCGAGATCGGCATCGAAGTCGTCGGCGAAGGCGGCTCCGTCTCGACCCGTTTCAACGGGGAAAAGTTCCGCCCCGTCGATGTCATCTCCGGACTCGTGGCGCCCGCCATCGATGCCGATTGGGAACCCATCCTCGCCGCATTCCTCGCGGCCCACGTGGAGGGCGCGAGCAGGATCGAGGACGGCATCAACTCGGAGCGCCATTCCCGCTTCCTCCCACAGTTCGCGGATTTCGGTTGCAGCGTCGAGGTCACGAATCATACTCAGGCGGTGATTAACGGCGGCCGGCAGATCGTCCCCGCTAAGGTCACTTGCAAGGAGATTCGGGGCGGGGCGGCGCTCATGCTGCTGGCGCTGAGGGCCGAAGGCCGCTCGGAGTTGTCGAACGCCGAACAGATCGACCGCGGGTATGAGCAGCTTGAGCAGAAACTGGTCAAGCTGGGGGCCGACATTCAGAGAATCGTTTAGGTCAGGAGAAGAGATGTGACAGTGGACTCGGCGCACGGCGGAGACGATTGGCAACAGCGGCCGACCGCCCTGTCTGACGAGCTAGGCTCGCTGTGGAGAGATTGCGGCGTCTCCTACGAATGGGGGAAGCTGCGTTCCGTCCTGCTGCACCACCCAGGGAGCGAAATCGAGAATATCACCGACCCTTCGGCCGTGCTCTGGACGGAGGCGCTTCATCCCGCGCTGGCGCGGGAACAGCATCGTAACCTCGCAAACTTCTATGAAAATTTAGGCGTCGAGGTTAATTACATAAAGGCCGGCACGGATACGTCCACGAAGCCCAATCTGTATTTCGTGCGCGACCTGTTTACGATGACGCCCAACGGCGCGGTGGTATCAAGGCCGGCCTCGCAAGTCCGCGCGGGCGAAGAGTGCATCATTTCCAGAACTCTGGCGGACTTGAACGTCCCGATTTTGCTGACGCCTTACGGAGAAGCCTTTCTCGAAGGGCCGGACATCCTGCTCGTTAGCGACGACCTGGCGTTCGTCGGCACGGGCCTGAGAACGAACCATCAAGGCGCCGAACTCGCCGCAAGGTTACTCAAGGACATCGGCTACGGACAGGTGGTCAAAGTACAGACGACCTACGGCTGCGGACACCTGGACGGGGTCGTCAGCATCATCGACAAAGACCTGGCTCTGCTCTACCCGACGCGCATCTCCTACGTCGTCTACGAGACGCTCAGGCAACACGGATTCCGCTTGCTAGACCTGCCCGACGGCGTCGAAGCGCAGACCGGCATGGCGATCAACATCGTCCCCCTGGAGCCGGGGCGGGTGCTGCTGCCGCACAACAACCCGAGAACCAAACAGCTGCTCAACAGCTCGGGAGTGGAGTGCGACGAGATCGACGTGTCCGAATTGATGAAAGGCGGCGGCTCTGTCCACTGCATGACCGGAGTGCTCAAGCGCGAGCGCTGAACCGTCGGAATGCGCAGCCGGTCGCCCACGCATCTCAACTCCGCGATTCCTTATGAAGGAGTTTTCATGAAAGTTAAATCTTCCGCCCCCACCCGAATCGATTTAGCCGGGAGCACCCTCGACATCTGGCCGCTCTATCTGTTTCACACACACTCACAAACCATCAATCTGACCATCAATCTTTTCGCCACATGCGAAATAGAAACGCGGTCGGACCGTGTGATTCGAATCGAATCGAGAGACACCGGCTTCGAATTTGAAGGCACCCTCAGCACTTTGCCCCAGGACTCGTCCTTGAGATTAATCTCGGAGCTGATCAATTTTTTTCAGCCTTCGGGCGGATTGAATTTGACGACTCAATGCAGCGCGCCGGTCGGCTCCGGTCTGGGCGGCTCTTCGGCGTTGAGTATTGCCATCGCCAAGGCGCTCAACGAACTGGTCGGCCGCCGCTACAGCGACAGAGAGCTGCTGTTGATTACGCAGAATGTCGAGACGAAAGTTATACGCGTCTTAACGGGCGTGCAGGATTACTACTCCGCGATGTATGGCGGGCTGAACGCGATTCATCTTAAAGTCGACGGCATCGAACTTGAGCCTTTGAATACTGATCTTCAAATGCTCCACGAGTGCATGGTTCTCTGTTATTCGGGCAAGCCCCACTTCAGCGGCACCAACAATTGGGACATCACGAAACGCTACATTGAAGGTGATGCCGTCCTCCCCGAACACCTTGGACGCATCTGCGATATCGCCGCTCAGATGCGTCAGGCGTTGATCAAGAATGATCTGAAAAAAGTCGCTCAGCACCTCGACGAGGAATGGCGGGTGCGTAAGCTGCTTTCATCGGGCATCTCAATCCCTAAGATCGAGCATTTAGTCAAAGTGGCGAGCGGTGTCGGTTTACTGGGAGCTAAAGTTTGTGGCGCGGGCGGCGGCGGCTGCACCGTCTTCATCGTGGAAAGAGGGAAAAAGGCCGCCGTCGAATCCGCTCTCGCGGCCGCCGGCGGCGAGGTGCTGGATTACCGTATCGTGACGAGCGGGGTTAAGGTCATCGTCGAATAAAATCTTCGAGAGCCGGACTCAAACGAACAATTCATGCGCAGAGATGAGGAAGATGTCATTGAAGCCTCTTATGTCGGATCGGACGTACCGGCGACTGATTTAGACGACGCGGCGTGGAACCGTGCGCGGGCAGTTCGCCTGACCCATTACTGGTCGGGCGACGCCGCGCCGCCGGGGCGCCATGCCGAGGCGTGCGTGCTGTGGTCGGACGTGGCGCTGGCGGTGCGTTTCATTTGCCGCCAGATGGAGCCGCTTATCATCAACCCGGCACCGCGGACTAATGAAAAGACCGTCGGCTTGTGGGAGCGGGACGACTGCGAAATCTACGTCGCGCCGGATGCGGGAACGCCGGAAAAATATTTCGAGTTTGAGGCTGCGCCGACCGGCGAATGGCTTGACCTGGCGATTCACCGCACACCTCGGGAGCGCGAAACGGATTGGCAGTATCGTTCCGGGATGACCGTCGCCTCGCGGATTGCTGAAGAGCACGTCATAGTCGCCATGCGCGTGCCGTGGCCTGCGTTCAACGCCGCCGCCCCATTGCGGAAAGAAACGTTCTGGCGCGTGAATCTATTTCGCTGTGTAGGCGCGGGGAGGGATCGTGGCTACCTTGCATGGCGCCCGACCTACACTGCGCAGCCGGACTTTCACGTTCCCGAGTCGTTCGGCCTGCTTCGCTTCAGCCGCTAGGGCTATGCGCAGCAATTCTATAGCGGTTGCGGCGGGTAAGTTTTAGTCGAGATACAGAGGCGGTTCTAACGAAGGCGGCGGCCCGATGAAAGCCGCGAAGAAGCCGTCCAATTTAGATTTTTTCAGCACGTCCCCGCATTCAAGCTGGCTGACGGTTATCTCGTCCTCGATCTGCTCGGCGATGGCTTGAGCTCCCAGGCACGCGACATACAGTCTTCCCGGTTTGAGTTGACTCCTGATTAGAGACAACGCCTTCTTCAAGACTGTTCCCGTCTTAATTTCTACATCTACAACCAACACGACCGCGCCGGAGTTTATTGATGGCAGCCACTCTTCGCGTATCTTTTTTTTCGAGGCGTCCACACGCAGGAATCCAACGGGGCACCGGTGCATCAACGAGCCGGATAAAAACGCCGCTATTGAAAGGCCGGCTTCGTTGACGCCAATCACGGTGTCAGCCGCGAACCGGCTTTTCGCACTACGCATCTGCTTCATCAGCAGCTCGATGCCGTATCCGAATTCTGACCACGATAATAAGGTTTGAGCGCCGGGCCTCGCAATGTTTAGCTTTCGCGCATAAAGCAGGACGGACTTATCTTCTGCGAGGATACGCACTTCTTCCCGGATATTTGAATTACGTTGATTGGGGATGCCGTCCGAAGTAAAACCGTGGGTGCGCCCCAGAACCTGACCGACATTCTCCTGGATAAACTTTGCAAGACTCCTCGTCAACTGATTTTCAAGCTCACCGATGGTTTCCCAGAATGAACATTGTTTCTGCTCACAAAGTTTTCTGAATCGCTCCAGCTTTTGCCTTAGCTTAGGGTCGCTCTCAAGATCGCGCCCCGGCAGGCTATTGATATCTTTGTGCAGGAAACAGAAGACGGGTTTACCCTGTTCTACTGCGTAGGTGTATTCTTTCTCCGTGTAGCTGACGCCGGTTTCATCTAGCGAACCATACTTCCCTGCCACGATCGTCACGCAGCAATCAGCCTCATCAATCTCCCGCTTGATATTTTCCCACGGCGTCAGATTAGCGGCACCGAAGCTTTCCATGCCTACCGGCCGACAGGAGAGACTGAGGATCGCCTCGGAGACAAGTCTCCGCGCTTCGGTTAAATCACGAAAGGTCGAACTGATGAATATGGTGAGTCCGGTCATCTTCTTCTAAAAGCTTGCGCCTCGATGGCGGTGAGTTCTCTACCTGGCACCACTACGTTTGGTTCAAGTTGAACCGAACATCGCTACTCCGTCTGCGCGATGGTAACTGTAACACGCCGGACATTGTCAAGTTTAGGGCTTAATTGGTTGTGTTCTATGAAAGGGTTCTGTGAAGCAGCGGCCCCTCTTCAAGGTTCTTTTGCTCCCCAGGCTTTGACCCGGATGTGTAAAGACACTTCATCTTCCCGAGCAAAGCCCTCTCAGCATTCTGTTCGCGCTCAGCTATGGGCGGGTCTTAGCCGCCGGTGCATGGTGGATTACGATTGATGGATGGCACCACATGTCAATCGGCTCTAGTCGTGCGACCAGCCCCTTTCACGCACTCATCCGTCATTTCATAGTGAGCCTGCCCGAAGCCTCACGCAGTTGCTCCGACTGCACGAGTCCGGGCGCCTTGAAGCTGGCCAGCTAGCGCGCCGGTGCCCGTCACCGCCTCAAGGTCGAAGCACGTCCTGTTCCGCCACAGCGCGTAGAAGCTGCCGCCGAGTTGCCGCGCCAACGCCACTGCCGCGATGAGATTCTCGCGACGTTGTGCGACCCTAAGCGCCCACCTCCTGAGTACCTCGGTCTCCGGCTTCTTCGTCCGTAGCAGCACCCATGCAGCTTCGCCCAGCACCCACCGCGCTCAGCTGCTGCCCGCCTTGGTGATCTTTCCGCGATGGCACCACTCTCCGGAGCTGTCCTCCTTCGGTACTTAAGTCGAGGTAGGCGCGCACCTGCTTAGCGTCGCCGAACCGGCTGACTTCATCCAGCGTCGCCACATACGTCACCGCCGTCACAGGCCTGACTTCGGGGACGCTGCACAGCCGGTTGACGGCCGCATCTTCTTTCACCATCTGTGCCAGCTTCCGGTCAGCATCTTTGGTCTGCTCGGCGAGAGTCTTCATCATCAACAGCAGCGGCGTAATCTCCAGCACCAGCGTCGATACCGATGTAGTTCAGACTGATGAATAGCCTCCTCTCATTTTGAGGCACGTACGTGCCTTCCGTCACGGGTATTATTCACTACGAGGCAGTGGCTAGCTGCTTCATTCCAGCCCCTTTCATGGAACGGAACCCAGCCAACTGCTGTATGAAGCGGCAGTAGTCAACTCTCATGCGAGTAGAGAGGGCAGATATACCCATTGACAATGACCAACAAAACAGTTCTAACATTGAAATGATAGAGTACATTCGGAGAGTACGATAAAGTGGTCTTCCCCGACCTATAACGGGAAGGTCGTAAACGGCAGAAGCCTAAGATTCGACCTCCTCGTTTGCTTCTGAACGAACCTTACAGAATGGCGAATCTGTTGAGTGAAGCTATCTGTCGTTATGACACGGCGCGAAGCCTATTATCGAGTATGAAGTAATTACATTCAATGATATTTTGACCTGCGTCCGTTCGGAGGATTCAATATGAAAAAACTCACATACGGCGGATATGTTTGCCAGATATGCAATATGGAATATCCAGCTCAAGAGTGGGCGTTGAAATGCGAGTCTAAACCTGTCACGAAGGACAAGGGAGTTCAGGTTGGTGACATCGTGCTTATAACAAAAGGCGTAGGTGTAGGCGAGCCTGCAAAAGTAATTAAACGGTTGATCTTTAGCTGTAGATGGCAGGTCGGTGATTGGGAGCAGTATTGGCATACTGCGGGAGTACATGTAATCCTGAGAAGCAGCAGTGAACTAGTGACATTCAGTAGAGCACTTACATTCGATAATTACGAAATAGTCGACACACGCACATGACTGCAGAATAAGGTACTAGAGCGCGTCCAGAATTTTTTGTAAATGGCCTGTGGGTATCGCCGGTTGCGTTGCATCTATGAAGCAGGCGGTGTACGTCAAGGGAATTCCGCGCACACTTCTCTCATCCAGCCAGCGGCTGCTCATCAGGATGAACTGTCTTCCTTCGGCTCCGAGATCACAGCTTTGGTTTCAACTCGTCTGACCCCGCCTTGGACCTCACTCGATCAACGAACCGGGGCGCGATCAATCATCTATCCGGGCATGAGAGCCCATGAGGCTTGCTGCGCGCTCCCCCGGAGGGGAGGCCGGTCGCCCAATCAAAAATTCAGGCACTTGAGGCCTACGCAACGCACCGGGTAGACCGTGCTTCGACGCCCCGGCGGAGGGTAGTGTTGCAGGAATCGCTTCTCCGCTATAATCCGCTCGTCATCTCATCAAACTCTCTCCGGGAATCATACTCATGAAACAGTATAAGTCCCCGTTCAAGTGGCGTCACTACGAGCCGACGATCATACTTTTGTGCGTCAGATGGTATTGCAGATACCAGCTATCTTATCGCGACACCGAAGAGATGATGCGTGAGCGCGGACTGAACGTGGATCATTCAACTGTGTTTCGTTGGGTTCAGAGGTACGCGCCGGAAATCAATAAGCGTGTCCGTCAGCATTTGAAGATGAGCGGCTCTTCCTTCCGAGTTGACGAAACATACATCAAAGTCGGTAAGACGTGTAAGTATCTGTATCGCGCAATAGACAAAGGGGGGCAGACCATCGAATTCATGCTCAGCGCGAAACGAGACGTTTCCGCGGCAAAACGCTTCTTTAAGAAGCTGATGAGGGCGGAGCATCGTCGCCTCCCATTCTCCATCAGCGTCGATAAGAACGCTGCTTATCCGGAAGCATTCAGCACTTCGCAAGCGGAGCGAATTGTGCCAAGGGACTGTAAGTTGCGGCGAGTGAAGTATCTGAATAATGTGATCGAGCAGGACCACCGCTTCGTCAAGAAGAAAGTGCGAGCATCGCAATGCTTCAAGAGCTTTCACACGGCGGAGCGGACGCTAGAAGGCATCGAAGCGGTGAACATGATAAGGAAAGGTCAGGTCAAAAGATTATCTGAAAGCGATGCACGAGGGCAGGCGACGTTTGTCGCCTCGCTGTTCGGGATCGCCGCTTAGGGAAAGATACTCGAAGCACTTCTGCGCTCGGAAATAATCTTTGCAACGCATCCGCCAAGCCTGGTATATCTGAAAGGCCATCCCTCGGGGCAAATTCGGCGGCATGTGCGCTCCCCTTCCGGCTGAAAAAGATGGGCATCGGGAAAGGGAATGCTATACTGCCGACCAATGACGCCGCTATCTCGCCTGAATCACCTTTCTTTGCCTACGTTTACCTCATAGCTGAACAGATACCGTCAAGAAGTAACTATTCAGCTATCCGCTGCGTTTTCTGACACTTAGCGGCGCTCCGCGGCACGCCCCTTCGAGTGCTTGGAGCACTGCGCGTCCCTGCTTGCGAGCCGTCGACACGTAGCTCCTGATCCGGCAGAACCGGCGCGCCCCTTCATCGGTGCGGAAGC
>DATLMN010000180.1:0-3679 GCA_035537255.1 Pyrinomonadaceae bacterium
TGAAACCTATACGGTCAAGAGCGGCGATACGCTCTCCAAGATCAGCAAGCATTTCTACGGAGACTCAAACGATTACATGCGTATCTTCTACGCCAATCGTGACAAGCTCAAAGACCCGAACATGATTCAGGTGGGCCAACAACTGACCATCCCGAAGGAGTAGTTCAACAAATGCGCCGCCCGCGTTTTACGGCGAGCGTATAGCCTGTTTGATGACAGGTTAATTATAGGAAGCGACTGCTATTGCTTAGGCTGCGATGGCAGTCGCTTCTTGCATTTATCGCTGCGCGGAATAGACAATAGGCTTATGAGTTCACAACAGAAGACCGAACATGATTACTCTACGGAGCTATTCGCGCGTGCCGTCGAGCTGATTCCCGGCGGCGTCAATTCACCCGTGCGCGCCTTTAAGGGCGTCGGCGGCACTCCGCGTTTTATACAGAGCGCGAGTGGCGCGACGATGACGGATGTCGACGGGCGCACCTACATTGATTACGTAGGCTCTTGGGGGCCTATGATTCTGGGCCACGCCGACCCGGAAGTGATAGACGCGTTGCACGCGGCTCTCGCGCGCGGCACAAGCTACGGCGCGCCGACGGAGTTGGAGGTAGAGATCGCCGAAGAGATCACAAGCGCCGTGCCCTCAATCGAGATGGTGCGGATGGTCAACAGCGGAACGGAAGCGACGATGTCCGCCATACGCCTCGCGCGCGGCGTGACAAACCGTGACAAGCTGGTCAAGTTCGAGGGCTGTTATCACGGTCACGGCGATAGCCTGCTCGTCAAAGCCGGTTCGGGCGTCGCTACCCTCGGCCTGCCGGACAGTCCGGGCGTGCCTTCACAACTCGCGGCCAATACGCTCACCGTTCCCTTTAACGATCCGTCTGCGCTCGAACGTGTCTTTGATGAGCACAGCGATGTGGCAGCAGTAATCATAGAGCCCGTCGTCGGCAACATGGGCTGCGTCGTGCCCAGTGATGGTTACTTGCAACAGGTGCGCGAGCTTACGACGAGAGCGGGCGCGCTTCTTATCTTCGATGAGGTGATGACGGGCTTTCGTCTGGCGCGCGGCGGGGCGCAGGAACGTTTCGGGGTGATGCCGGACATTACGACGCTCGGCAAGATTATCGGCGGCGGTCTGCCCGTCGGTGCTTACGGCGCGAGTCGAGAGATCATGAATCACGTCGCGCCCGCCGGAAACATCTACCAGGCCGGGACACTTTCAGGGAATCCTCTGGCGATGACGGCCGGGCTCACGACGCTCAAGCGTCTGCGCGATAAATCTGTTTATGAGCAATTGGAGCGCGCTGGCGAGCGTCTCTGTCGCGGGATGACGGAAGCTGCGCGCGAGGCTGGCATTGAGACCGTGACCAATCACGTCGGCTCGATGTGGACGACATTCTTTTCCGCTCAGCCCGTGACCGATTGGGCCACGGCCTCACAGAGCGACCGCGCCGTGTACGGAAAATTCTTTCACGCCATGCTCGAAGAGGGCGTCTATCTAGCGCCCTCACAGTTTGAAGCGGGCTTTATCAGCATCGCCCACACGGACGAGTTGCTGGACAGAACTATTGAAGCGGCGCGCACAGCCTTTCGTCTTATCCTGCGTGACGGTGAATAAAACCGAATGTGGTCGCTGTTGTATCAGAATTTCACTGATACAATATGAATAAGGGACTTGGCCCTCTTGAGGAAAGAGCGAGGAGCGCCCCATGGTAGGCTCAGTAATTTAAAGCCCCGCAAGACCGCAATCGCCGTTATACTCGATTTCAATCACTGCTGCGCTATATTACTGAGCGCATCCCACTTGTTAGGATTGTTGGGGTCGCGACGGAGCTTGCGCCCATTTCCCCAGGCCGAATCGTCGCCAAAGATAATAAAATCAATTTTGAGTTCGGCCTTGTCAAGAGCGCGCGATATATCGCTGGCATCCTGTTGAACGAGCGTGCGTAAATCATCATAAAGCGCATCCGTGAGGACGATCTCGACACTTTCGCCGGGAGCAATAGACCTCTGGGCGGGAGAGCCGGGCGTGCCAGCAGGGCCGGGCGGCCTTTGTCCATAGGCCATCGTTACCGCCGATCTACGGCGCGGCATCACAGTCCCATCAACCCTCACATCAATGGCGATGTACACGATGGGCTTGTCGGATATGTTTTTTAAGTTGAGCGTCAATCCCTTCAGCCAATCTTCTCTGGCCGCGAACGCGCCGCCAAAGTTGACAGCATGGCCTTCGGTTTTAACCCCGACGATCTCGACCGGCTCTTTAGGGATAAACTTTTTATTCAAGATGCGCGCGTGCTGTTGAGGTAGGGTTGGAGCGCCATTTTGCGCTTGCACAGACAAAACAAACGCCGTCACTGTCAACGAGATGAGAAGGAAGAGAAATACTGCTCGCTGCTTGTTCATATTGGTCTCCGAGAAAAGAGTGAGAAAGACCCATGTAAGGTCATGAAAAGAGTCGAAGCAAATTGCTTAGGACTAAAGATCACGGTTGAAAGATCACTGTCTAACCCGCAGCCTAACAAACAAGCGCGCGGCCTGTCAAAGCGTGTTACTGCTTTACTGGCTGCTCGATATAAGGATGGGCCAGTATCTATACCCGCGCCGTCAGCCGCACGGTTTATACTTCCGTTGTCCATCACGACAAAGGCAAATCAATTGTGAAACGTGTGCCCTCGTTCGGCGCGCTCTGGACGGCGAGTGTGCCGCCGTGGCGCTCGATGATCTGTTTGACGATGGCGAGGCCGAGGCCCGTGCCGCGTTTCTTGGTCGTGAAGAAGGGCTCGAAGATGCGCGCGCGCGTCTCTTCATCCATGCCAGCGCCGCGATCTTCAATCGTCACACGAGCCAGAGGCTGACGCCTGATAATCGAATGATGACCGTTCCCCTTGCGATCAGGCTTGGCCTCTTCTTCCGCACGCTCTGTGCGGATCGTGACGGGCGAGCCTTTTTCACTCGCGTCCAGGGCGTTGGCTAACAGGTTAACGAAGACCTGCCGCAACTGGTCTTCGTCCCACTCGCCCTGTAGCCGCTCCTGGCTATAATGTTTTTCGACCGGCGCGCTCTTTTCCCTGATGCGATCCGCGACCAATTCGAGGCTGGCTTCGAGCAGTTCGTGCAGATCAACGCGCGAGCGTGACAGTTCCCTCTGGCTGGAAAACTGTGTGACATCGACGACCAGCTTGTTGAGATGATCTATGCCGCGCTCGACCAGATCAATCGTGTTGAGCCCCTCCCTGTCATGCAAAGAATCGCGCAGCATGGAGACGCCCAGACGTATGCTGCCGAGCGGATTCTTGATCTCGTGCGCGACCTGCGCGGCGGCCTGGCCCACAGCCGTCAGCGATTCCGTTCTTCTCATCTGGGCTTCGGCTTCCGCCGCTTCCGTCACGTCGACCATCGTGACGAGCTGCCCCTGCTCGTCGTCAATCGCGAGCGGAGAAGAATAGACATCGAAAGCGCGGTTCGCGCAATCGGGACTATCTTCCGGGCACATCCAGCGCCCGCGATAAGTGGCTTCTGTGACGCGCGTGGCCGTCGCCGCTTCGAGCATACGTTTAGCTTCGGGCGAAGCGAATTTGTCATACACAGAAACGCCGACGGTCGCCTGTGGAAAGATTTTAAAGAAAGCTGCGTTGGCGCTGCGTATGCGGTCGTGCGCGTCTATGGCGCAGAT
>DATLMN010000181.1:0-6999 GCA_035537255.1 Pyrinomonadaceae bacterium
GACGACCAGCTCGCGTGCCTTGTAACGATCAAGCCCGAAGAACTCCTGCCCTGCTGCTTCAGTCATGCGCGCGTGCTTGTCTATCACCACGACCTGCGGCAGCTCGTGGCGCACGCCCATCTCGTAATCGTTCGGATCATGCGCGGGCGTCACTTTGACAGCGCCCGTGCCGAACGTGGGATCGACAAACTCGTCCGCGATGATGGGAATCTCTCGACCAGTGAGAGGCAAAAGGAGAGTTGCGCCGATCATTTCACGATAGCGCTCGTCCTCCGGATTGACGGCGACGGCAGTATCGCCGAGCATCGTCTCAGGCCGCGTGGTCGCAACCGTTATACTTCGCTCGCCACCATTCTCGCCCTTCAAAGGATAACGCAGATAGTAGAGCTTTCCTGCCTGTGCGACTTTCGCCACTTCCAAGTCGGAGAGCACTGTTTGATCGTTCGGACACCAGTTGACTATTCGGTCGCCGCGATAGATCGCGCCTTCTTCATAAAGACGCACGAAGACTTCGCGCACGGCGCGCGACAACCCTTCGTCCATCGTAAAGCGCTCGCGCGACCAATCGACGGAAGCGCCTTCGCGCCGCATCTGCTTGGTGATCTGCCCGCCCGACGCCTGTTTCCATTGCCAGACGCGCTCCGTAAACTTTTCGCGCCCAAGGTCTTGACGGGCCAAGCCCTCTTTCTTTAACTGATCGCTGACGACCTTTTGCGTGGAGATGCCCGCGTGATCCAGTCCGGGCAGCCACAGCACTCTATAACCGCACATCCTCTTATGGCGCGACAGCACATCCATCAAAGTGTGTTGAAGCGCGTGGCCCATGTGCAGAGAGCCCGTCACGTTCGGCGGCGGAATCACGATTGAGTAGACGGGAGCGCCCGCATCGCGGTTGATCTCCGGCGCAAAGCAGCCCTGCGATTCCCAGCGACTGTAATGACGCTGCTCTGCCTCACGCGGGTCGTATGTCTTCGGAATGTCCATGATGAATAGTAATCAGTAGTCAGTTATTTGTCGTTTCGGTCGCCGTTTATTGTAAAGCAATCAGGCTGCATCCTGAAGTTGGCAGAAATTAAATCCGTCTTCAGTTGAGTGTAATGAAATTTGCGTACTCACCACAGAGGACACGGAGATGACACAGAGGCTTGAATTGTTTCTCTGTGCTTCCTCTGTGCCCTCTGTGTCTCTGTGGTGAACCACCTTTCTCAATACACTCACAGCTCATAGAAAAAAGGATCGGGCGGGCTGCCAGATTTAAGACTCTGACCGCCTACGCTCGATCCTTTGTCGGTACTTTGAAACCTAACTTAAGGCGTCTGCGCCTTTTCTCGTTCGAGATGACGCTTGATGAGCAGCTCGGCCAGTTGAGGGACGACTTCCCAGGCGACATCTTCGACGACGCGCTCGGAAATCTGTTCGACGGCGCGGCGCGCAATGGCGTCGATCACTTCCGGCGATAACTGGCTCAGCGTGATCTGTCCCGTCGGCTGTGCGTGCGGCGCAGCTTCAACCTCGGCCGGAGTCTCGTCAACGGACTCTGACACGGTTTCGATACTCGTCGACTTCGTCTCGGAAATGGCCGTCGGCATCGAAGGTTGTTCGACGGGGGCGAAATCCGCGCGCTGCTCTTCGCCCATCACTTGAGCTTCATTGAATGCTCCGGCCTCGGGCGCGGCGGCTTCCAACTCCTCTTGGTATTCTTCAAGCGTCCCGGTGTCCATCAGGAAAGCGTCGTCCTGAAGGTCTAGGATAAAGTCGTCGGCCTCTGCTGCCCTTCTGGACGAAGGCGCGTCGTCCAAATCCAGCAACGCTTCATCGCTCAACGCGGCAGCGGCCATACGCGCGCCCATCACATTACTACCGGCAGCCGCGACTGCCGCCGCTGTTGCGCTCTTCTCCGGTACGGGATAGGACGAGAGTGTCTCTTCCATCTGCGCATACCGCTTATCCTCGCGAGAGGACTCCATCTCCGGCTGTGTAAAATCCCCTTGGGGCGAGGCTTCGATCACTTCATCCTCCTGAACAGTGTTAACGTTTAAAGCTTCTCGGAGCGCGCCGCCCTCGGGTTGTCGCTTCTCTTCCCGCTGCTCTTCCAAAGACTCTTGCATGTGGCGCGGAAGCGGGGCCGTGTTGGCCGTAGAGCTTTCTAATTTCTCTTTACTCATCTCGCTCTTTGGCGGTGGCGGCGGCGCGGCAGCAGCAACGGCCGCAGGCAAAGAGAGGTCTTTGGTGGGAGCTTCGTCTTCGGTCGAATCACGGCCGAGGAGCGCGCCCACCTTATTCACCAGTTGTCGTATTGATTGAAAAGGCTTAGTCAAGTAATCATCCGCGCCGACTCTGCGCGCCTCCGCTTCGTCGAACGGCTCGAACGAGCCGACGAGGAGCATGACAGGGATGTGGCGAAAACGCTCGTCCCGTTTGATATGCTCGCAGACCTGGTAACCGCTCATTCCGGGCATGAAGATGTCTACGAGCACGATGTCGGGGCTCACTTCTTCCAGTTTTTCGATAGCCCGCGCGCCGTTGCTCACGGTTGTGACCTGCATCCCCTCATCTGCGAATGTCAGGTCGACGACCTTCTGAATCGTAATCGAATCATCGGCGAGCAGCAGTTTGCGTCCGGCTACCAAAACCAGTCTCCTTTGAATGAGGCGAGCGCCATCCGAGCGGGCTTCCCGAATTGGTATCCTGAGGGGATGACGCTAAGGGCAAGGCGTATAATCGGCGGCCTGACGCTTACAAAGCCCCGAGGCCACTATCAGAAACCTAACATCCGTCGCGACGGCGAGTCAAGAGTTTTATCCGGCGAGGAGAAAGTCCGAATCCGGCAAAGAGGCAAGGCACGCCCTTATGTTACAAGAGCTTAGCGGTCTTGCGAGCCTACGGTCCGAGGCACGTTTATATCGTCGGCCGTGCCCACTTCGCCGTCCGCCCCGGCGGAGCGTAAAACGTAATGATCGCGCTCGCCTTCGTAGAGATAGGGCCTGTGCCAAGGGTCAAGCCGTATGACACGCCTCAGGTAGCGTGGGTTCAATTGATCTACAAGCGTACCGGTGCTGTCCGCGATGACGTAAAAACCACGCTCGCGCTTGAAGGAGTTGAGAGCGGCGGCCATCATCTCAAGCTCAGAGCGAGCGAGCCGTGCCTTTTCATCATTGACGACGCGAATCATTCTTTCAACGTCCGTCCACTCGCGCGTGCCCGTCCTGAGTTGTACGATGCGCCACTTCCCGTCGCTGCCTTTATTAAAACGAAACTCGGCGGCGACCTGTGCGACGGCGACCGCCGATTTGTAGAGCGAGGAAACCTCTTTGACCCGCACGGCGTCCGAGGGCAACTCTACGCCAAGAAGACTGGCAAGCAGCTCGCGCGCAAACAGCGCATCTAGAGAGGCGCGCGCGCGCTGTATCATGCTCGCTTCAGCAGGAGCGCCTAAGGAAGTCTCACCGGCAGCGGCACGCGCGAACAACTCCAGGTCTTCCCAGCGATTGTCGCCCGTCCTGATCTCCGCGATGCGCCAACGATCATTATCATCCTGCTCGAAACGAAAGGCCGTTTCGATCTGCGCGAGCGCGACCGCTTCCGCCGACCCCGTCGAAGTGATCGTCCTGATGCGAACAGCCCCGGACGGTAAGTCGCTCCCGGCCAGACGACGAATCAGATTGCGCGCATCTTTCGTGCTCAGCTCGCCTTTCCCCAGCGCACGCCCCGCCAATGGAAAAAGGCAAAGAAGCGCCAGATGAAGGACGATCAACACACGTCGCATTCGCCGTCTCATAAAAGCTCTTCGTGATTCGATCATACTTCGACGGCGCGTCCCTGTTCCTCTGCACGGGCGGACAGCTCTGCGGCCAGCATGATGGCCGCCACCATGCTTGAATGCTCTGCCAGCCCACGTCCGGCAATATCGAAGGCCGTGCCGTGATCGACGGAGGTGCGTATAAAGGGCAGACCCAAGGTGATATTAACGGCCTCGCCAAAGGACAGGCACTTGACCGGAATCATCGCCTGATCGTGATAGCAGGCGACGACGGCATCAAATTCGCCGCGCGAGGCGCGCAGGAAAACAGTATCGGCAGAATATGGCCCACTGACGTTCATATCGCCTACGCCGCGACAGGCTTCGACCGCAGGGGCGATCTCCGAAGCCTCTTCGACGCCGAACAGTCCGCCCTCCGCGCCGTGCGGATTAAGCGCGGCCACGGCCAAGCGCGGGCGCTCTATGCCCCAGCGCTTCAACTCGCGGTGCGCCAGATTGATGACTTTTAATAAACGGTCGCGCTCGACCAGACGGATCGCGTCGATCAGCGGAACGTGTGTGGATAAGAGGACGATGCGAAGGTTAGAGGCGACGAATCCCATCGCGTACTCTTCAGTGCCCGTAAGGTGCGCCAGGAATTCCGTGTGTCCCGGAAAACTATAGCCGCCCAAAAAGAGCGCTCGCTTGTTGATCGGAGCGGTCGCGATGGCATCTATGCTCCCGGCGGCGCACAAATCGACGGCGGCCTCTATGTATCCGGCGGCGGCTTTTCCGGCAGCGCCCGATTCTATGCCGGGCTCTATGTGGCCGCCGATGTTGTCCAGGTGATAGATGACAGGGCCGCCTGCGAGTCGCTCCGGCAATTGCTCATCGTGCCTGACGATGTCATAGCCGCATTGCAGGTCTAATGTGCGCGCAGTGTGAGCAAGAAGCTGCGCGTCGCCGATGATGATGGGAATACAGGCGCGCTGCACCTCCTCTTCAGCGACGGCCTTTAAGACGACCTCCGGGCCAATCCCCGCAGGATCGCCCATAGTAATACCGATGCGCGGCAGTCGGCTGCGTCGTGTGCTGCTGCGGGAAACTGGCGAGGAGTTATGCGGCAACTCTGTCATTTCTCGGACTCGCTTGGGCCCAAAGTGCGCGCGGGCCGTGAGCTATATCAACTTCCAGCAAACCCTCTCATGCATCTTCGCGTGAACGTAAGACAGTAGAGAGAGCGGCGCGCCGCCGCAGAAGAGTTATTCGCCCTCGCGCTCGTCAGCCTTGTACATATACTTGACGTTATGCTTGAGAATGAGAAGATTCGGCGCTGACTTGCGGTTGACCTTGAGCGCGCCGCGATCATACCACTCAATCGTGCCCTCTATCTCTTCGCCGTCCTGCAAGACGATGATCATGGGCGTGTGCGCGTCGATCTGCTTTTTGTAGTAGAAGATTTCCGCGTTGGTCTCGACCGGCGGCGGAATGCGCTTGCGTATCTGCACGGCGGCAGCCGCCGCTGCGGCAGACTGCTGCGAGGGTCGCGGCCCGGAAGAACCTCCGCTGTTACTACCACCGCTGCTGTTATCGCCCCCAGAGCGCCCGCCACCTCCGTTGACGCGGTCACGGTGCTGCGATGTTTCGCGCCCCTTTGCTTTCACATCGGCCAAAGTAGTTCGTATGAGTTTGCGATTCACTGTGATTTCTTACCTCCAACAGTCAAGAAGGGATATGCATGGACTTCTTACTTCGCAAAAGCGCGCCGGCGGCACGGCACTGCTTGCGACACGAAGCCGATTACAACTCTCGCAGGCTGCGGCCATTCAAGGAGAGAAGCTTCAATTACCCGTAATGGAAATCCTGCAAGGAATGCGCGACATGCTACACGAGAAAAAGATAAAACGCAAAAGTAAAAAGGTAGTTATCAGTAATCAGTTTTCAGTTTTCAGCAAAAACTAATCAGCAGTCAGCCAAGAGACTTTAGCTGACTGCTGACGACTGACTGCCGATTACTTTTTCAGTCCGCTTTCTTGCGAATAAAAGTCGGAATCTCCAGGTCCTCTGTGTTGACGGTTGGCCGCGTCACGTCATCGCCGGGCGTTCTGGTGTAGCGCGGCGGCGAGCCTGGCATCATGGCGCTCGCCGCAGCAGTGCCGACATCCGCAGATTCCTTGTCAAAGCCCGTGGCGATGACCGTGATCTTCATCTCGTCGCGAAGCGTCTCGTCAATCACCGCGCCGAAGATGATATTGGCATCCTCGTCCGCAGCCTCGCGTATGATCGAAGACGCCTCGTTGACTTCGTAGAGCGTCAAATCCGGCCCGCCAGTGATGTTGATGAGCACGCCCTTCGCGCCCTCAATCGTCGCCTCTTCGAGAAGCGGGCTCGAAATTGCCTGCTGCGTGGCCTCCATCGCGCGATGCTCGCCACTGGCGCGCCCAGCGCCCATCAAGGCCAAGCCCATTCCGGCCATAATCGCCTTCACGTCGGCGAAATCAAGGTTGATCAGACCCGGCACGGTGATCAAATCACTGATGCCCTGCACGGCCTGCCTGAGCACGTCGTCGGCGACTTTAAATGAGTCCGCCAGAGAGACATTGCGCTCCACTGTATGCAGCAACCTTTCGTTCGGAATCGTGATGACCGTATCGACGCATTCGCGAAGCTCCCTCAGCCCCTGCTCGGCCTGCTGCATACGGCGGCGTCCTTCAAAGTGAAAAGGCTTGGTGACGACGGCGACTGTCAGGGCGTTGAGTTCCGTGGCGAGCGAGGCGATGATCGGCGCGCCGCCCGTGCCCGTACCGCCGCCCAGACCCGTCGTGACAAAGACCATATCAGCGCCTTCGAGGACTTCTATGATCTTCTCTGTATCTTCGAGCGCGGCGTCGCGTCCGATGTTCGGATTAGCGCCCGCGCCGAGTCCTTTGGTCAAGCGCCCGCCGAGCTGAATCTTGATCGGCGCGCGTGAGCGTTTTAAGGCTTGCAGGTCAGTGTTGGCGACAAGAAACTCGATGCCCTCGATACCGGCTTCGATCATGCGATTGACGGCATTGCCCCCACCGCCGCCGATGCCTATGACTTTGATCCGCGCCCCCGTGATGGGCGGATCATCGTCGATGAAAATATTAATCCCGCTTCCCGGTTGGCGAGCGTCCGGTGTCATAGTTTAACGTCCTCTCTCTTTGGAGCCGGCAGTCTCTTCCAAATGACTGCACGCTGTTATCTTGGGCTGTTCGCGCCGGGGGCATCAATATATT
>DATLMN010000182.1:0-9271 GCA_035537255.1 Pyrinomonadaceae bacterium
AAGCCTCGCTCCTGTAGAAAATCAACGATCTCATCCACGGTTGCGACTTCGTAGGGCAGGCCGCCCAGCCAGTCCACCAGGTCATGATAAATATCCATCCCGCGCTCTTTCTTCTCGTTCCAGGCGAGCGGGTCCAGGCCGTTTCTCCAGCGATTGCGCATGATCTTCAGAATCTCTTTGCGCTCGATCAGTTTCTTGCCGAGCTTCGAGGCCCGGTTGTAGGACTGTTTCAGGGCCAGATGCTCAGGGTATAGCGGCCCCTTGACATAGATCGCGATCCAGAAGAGGCCGCCCTTCTTAACGCGCGTGCTGGCGTTCTCGATGGCTTCCCACATAGAGCCAGTGTGATGCAGCACGCCCCATGAATAGACGATCTCGCGCGGCTCGATTGTATTGAGAAAGTCTTTGTCCAGCACAGAGCCGTGAAGTATCTTCCAGTTCGCGGGCTTCTCTGCCTTCTCCCACAGAATTTGTGTGGATTCGACGCTGTACGGGTCAACGTCCACGGAGACGACCTCTTTCGCGCCGAGCATGTAAAAGCAGAGAGAGTGAATGCCTGAGCCGCAGCCAATGCCCAGCACCGTCTTGCCTTCAATGGTGGCGCGCCCGAGCCATTCCTCTATGTCCTTCATCGCACGCGAGACGGCGTCCTCCGAGACCGTATCGACGAACGATCTCCAGTTTTGTCCAAACGAAAAAGTGATTACTTCTTTCTCCATCATTTCAGCTCCGCCAGTAATAAAAATTTTTCAGGATAAAAGACCTTATTGAATTCGCTCTTGGATTATTGAGCAAGCCTTGCATTGAGACTCACCACAGAGACACAGAGAGCACGGAGATGACACAGAGAGTTTAATAGATTCAAACCTCCGTGCTTCCTCCGTGGCCTCCGTGTCTCTGTGGTGAACATCCATTTTCGTGACATTCAATTTCAAACTGAAACTACTAACAAAAAAGCGCTGGCACATCGGACTTGCTACCGCTCTCTTGATTGATAGCCGACCATCAATCCTTGTGCTCGTAATGACTATTGTTCACACGGACTTTGGTGAAGAGCTTTATAGGCGTCTACAAGCATACTAACGAACCGGCGAGAATCCAAATGGGCGTGACAGTAAGCTGCGCCAAGCTCTCCCAACGCGCGCCCGCGATCAGGCAGCCGTAAGATTTGCTCTGCGGCGCAGGAGAGCGCCACGGCATCCCTGAGCGGAACGAGCATCCCGTTGCCGACTTTGCCCGTCAACTCCGCCTCTCTTCCGGTCTCGAAACCCACGATGGGCAGACCCATCGCCATCGCCTGATAGCTGGAAAGATTGTCGCTCTCGTAAACAGGCGTGCGCAGATAGATGTCTGCGGCGGCGTAAAAGGGAAGCGGCTCATCGATAAAGCCCGGAAGATGCGCATGCTCCGAGACAGAGAGCGCACGCGCTCTCTCTTCAAGTGCGCGTCTTTCGGAGAGCGTGCCCGCGCCGATGGCTATCCAATGCAGATTGGGAAACGCTTTCGTCAACGAAGGCAATGCTTCGACAGCATACTCGTGTCCCTTGGATGAATGCAGCCGTCCGACAGAAAGCGCGATCAACGAATCTTTGGCAATACTCAAGGCTCTGCGAATCTCTGTGCGATGACGCTCGCGCTCACCCTTAACGCGCTCGACCGCTTCGAGGTCAACGAGGCCGTCTATCGGCGAGATTTTAGAGGCGGGCACGCCCTTGCCCAGCAGCTCTGACCTGTGAGCCGTGAAGAAGCGATCAACCCACGGATGAAAACGCTCGTATTGACGCGGCAGCCAGCCCATCTCTACGTCCTCAAGCTGCGAAAAGAGCGCCGGGATGAAATAGACCACGGGCCGCTTGAAAACCAGCTTGGCGAAGAGCCCTAGCGTAAAGCCGTGAAAAGTGTGGCCGTGAATCACATCGGGACGAAAGCGCACGTACTCTTGACCGATACGCGCAACCGCGTCCGCATACACGCCTTCCATGATCAGCTCTTGCAGCGTCACATCGTCTTCAAAACTCGATTGCTCGCGCGACGAAGGCGAAGAGCCGTTTGAAGCTTCCCGCAAAGAGGCGGAATCGTTCGTCGCTTCAATACTCAATTCAGGTTTCGAGGGAGACAACGAGGATGCAGGATTGATGCGGTTGCGAAGTGAAACAGCGGCATCGCGCAAAGGTTTGAGCGGACGCTTCAAGCTTGACGGCAGACGGCTTCCGATAATATGGGCGAGCCCTGAATCTGCGGACGCGTTTCCTGCGTCCGCACCCGCTGCCGGTTGATGATACGCGCCTACCGAGCGCAAGCGCTCCGCGTAGACAAAACTCCCGTCATCCGGAAAGACTGTGACGACCGCGTGGCGTACCTGTCTCTGGTCGGAAAGGCGCACGATGTCCCAGAGCAATCGTTCCGCGCCGCCGCCGCCCAATCCGTCAATGATGTGCAACACTCGAAGAGGTCGGGTATGACTCAACGCAACACTCATTCTACGTACTCAAGATTTCAGGAGCGATCAAGGAGGTCGCGAAGCGTCTCGACCACGTAATCGACATGCTCAAGCGGCATCTTCGGATAGAAGGGAAGCGAAAGCCCCGCATCGCCTATGCGCTCGGCGACGGGAAAATCACCCGGCTTGAAATCAAACGTCTCGCGGAAATAGGTGAGCAGGTGAATAGCGCGATAGTTGACCATCACGCTGACGCCGTTGTCCTGCAACCCCTGAATCACACGGTCGCGCTCGCCCCCGCCGATCCAGACAGGGAACAGATGCCATGCATGGTCAACGCCCTCCACCGTCTTCGGACGCGACAGTCCCGGTATATCCCACAGACGCTCTTCGTAATAACTGGCTAGCGCGCGCCGCTTCTCCCAGTTATCCTCAAGCCGATCCATCTGCGGCAAAAGAAGCGCGGCCTGTATGTTGTCCATGTTGTACTTCCAACCGAGCATGGTCATGTCCCAATGCTTGTAGCCCTCTTTGTGCCGGTCGTTAGCATTTTTGTTCATGCCGTGCAGGCGCAGCAGACGAAGCTTTTCCGCCAGAGCATCGTCATTCGTGACGACCGCGCCGCCCTCTCCGCAGGTCAGGTTCTTCGTCGCGTAAAAAGAGTAGCAGGCCGTCTCTCCCAGATGACCCGTGCCTATACGGTCGCGTTTTCCCTCAACACAATGCGCGGCATCCTCTATGACGGGGAGGCCGTAGCTGTCGGCAATTTTTCTAATCGCCTTCATGTCGCACATCTGGCCGTAGAGGTGTACGGGCATGATGGCGCGCGTCTTGTTAGTGATCGCCGCTTCGATCAAAGATGCGTCGAGGTTTCCCGTCTCCGGCTCGACATCTATAAAGACGGGCTTTGCTCCGGCTTCGATGATGGCGTTGGCAGTGGCGATAAAAGTCATCGGCGTCGTAATAACTTCGTCGCCCGGCCCTATGCCTAAAGCCAGCAGAGAAATGTGCAGCCCGCCAGTGCAACTGGTCAGGGCAATAGCATGACGCACGCCCAAGTAATCTGCGAAGCGACGCTCGAAACGCGCGACCCATTCGCCAGTGGTCAGAATCGGCCCGGAGAGGACTTCCGCCACGGCGTCCAGCTCTGCCTGTCCAAGGTCGTGCATAAAGAAAGGAACTTTCATCCCCGCAGTCCCTGCTGACATCAATGCATCTCCTTCTTACCTTTGGCGGTCACAATCGGGATATGGCGCATCCACATTTGCGGTCGCCACCACTCCTCGTTCTCTTTGTACCAGCGCGCAGTGCGGCTCAATCCCTCTTCGAAGGAGAGCGTGGGTTGCCAGCCGAGCAGCTTCCCTATCTTCGTCGCGTCGCAGGTATGACGAAAGACCTGGCCGGGACGGTCGCCGATAAACTGTATCTGGCTGTCGACTGGCTTCATCACTTCGAGCACGGCTTCGGCGACTTCCAGGACGCTGCGGTGATGACCCGTGCCGATGTTGATGACGTGTCCCTTGATCTTCTCAAGGTCTGTATGCAGCAGACGATCAAGCGCCTCGCAATGCTCTTCGACGAAAATCCAGTCGCGCGCCGCAGAGCCGTCGCCGTGTACTGTCAGCGGCTCTTTCAGGATACAGCTGGTGACGAAACGCGGGACGGCCTTTTCCAGATGTTGATAAGGGCCGTAGTTATTGAAGGGACGCACAATCGCCGCAGGAATATCGTACGTGGCCCAGTAAGAATAGACCAACCTGTCAGCTCCGCACTTGGCCGAAGCATACGGGCTCATGGGATTAAGCGGGTGCTCTTCATCCATCTTCTCTGAGATGGCCGACCCGTACACTTCGGATGTAGAGATGTGTATAAAGCGCTCGACGCGGTCGCGGTGCTTGACGACGGCGTTGGCAACGGTTTGTGTGCCGAGCACGTCCGTCTCAAAAAAGAGCCGGTTGTCATAGATCGAGCGCGTGACGTGCGATTCGGCGGCCATATGCACTACGACATCCGATTGTGAAACGAGCGTGTCCATCAGCTCGCCGTTGCGCACATCGCCGTACCAGAACTCGTAACGATCAGAACCCAATGCGCCTTCGGGACAATTCTTGACGTTGCCCGCGTAGGTCAGCGCGTCCACTACGAGCAGGCGATAGTCTGGATACTTGTTATATAAATGGCGAACGAAGTTGCTGCCGATAAAGCCAGCGCCCCCGGTCACAAGAATAGTTTTCATGATTCCTCCGTTTTGATTACTTAACCTTCTATGATAGATGCGCTCTCATCTCCGCAATTGAGCAACAAATCCAACGCCGACAAAAAGGGTACGAACTCGCCGTGCTGCTGCGTGTAGACGGGATGCTCGTAATCCTGCCACAAGACTTCTATGTTATGGCGCGCGAACAAATCCGTATCGAGATAGGCGCGCGCGGCGCTTCCGCTCAGATACCTTTGCGCGCCGAAGTGCAGGCACAGGTTCAGCAGTCTTTCGCTTCGCTCTCCTAAGATACCCAGTTCGGAAGAACGCGCCATTGTACGCTCTAACCTTAGCCAACGGCACATCAGCTCGATGACGGAGAGGTCAAGCTCGATCAGGCGCTCCCAGCGACGGCCCATGAGCAGTTCTTCCAGCTCCGGCAGGTATCTTTTCAAAAAAGGCGCGCGCGCGTAGAACTGTTTGATCGTGCCTGAGTGTTTCCGCGCCCAGGGCTGTCGCTCGTCGATCAACGTTTCAAGGATACTCTGATCGAGAGATTCTATGCGCACAGGCACGGTCAACCAGTGCGGCTCACCCTTTGGCGACTTGATGCGATTGCGATTGCGCCAGCCGTTTTTATCAAACTGCACATCATCATAAAACACGAAGATGTCCGAGCGCCGCATCTGGTCGAAAAAACCGAGCCAAGGCAGATAGCCCGGTTGCAGCACGCATAGCGTCCGACCGGCATCAATGCGCTCGCTCACCTCAACATCCGCGCTCAACTCCCCGACTCCACCGTGCGCGGAAGATAATGGTAATACCCATCGAACGTGCCTAAATCCTGTGCCAAGCCTTCGAGCATCACACCGCGATGTGGAATCACGCCCGCCAACTTTTCAAAAGTCATGGAGAGATCGACCTCTCCCGTACGCGGATTGATAAAGTCACAGCCCAGATAATCAAAAATCGCGGGAGGGTAAACAGTCCGGCCAAAGCCTCTCACTTCATAAGCCTGATCGCGGTAAGCACGGCTGGTCTCTTCCTTGGTTTGCAAACGACCGATGACAAACTCTCCCGGCGCATACTCGTTTTCAAGCTCAACGCCTTTCGACGACTCGAAAAAATGCGTCTCATCTTTGGGAATCCGCACCATGCTGGACAGGATATATGAGCCGGGCTGCCAATGGCGTACAAGCTGCAACGTGACCGGAACTTCGGCGCGCATCAACTGATCCGGAACCATCATGACAAACGAATCCGCGCCGACAAAATCTCTGGCCTCTAAAAGAGCGTCGCCGATTCCTAAGGGTTCTTTCTGGTAAACAAAACTCAAGCGACACTCGTCCAGCAATCTTTCAAGCTCAATCGTGGTCGCATCACTCTTGCGAGCTTTCGATTGAAAATATTCTTCGATGATCTCTTTCCCACGGCGGATGACGATGCAAACTTGCTTGAGCCCTGAATGAACAGCCTCTTCGATCAGCAGTTGAATCACTGGCTTGCGACCGAAGGGCAGCATCTCTTTCGGGATGCTCTTCGTGATCGGCAGCATGCGTGAGCCGAACCCTGCCGCCGGGATCACGGCCTTGTCGAGCCTGCTCTGTAGTGGTTTCGTCTCCTGCATTGAGTTTGAAAGCCCTGCTGTTTTTAGTTGTCAGGTTTTTTCCCGATCAACAAAATTCCACCTTCAGCGCCGAGGATAGGCTCTATCAAGATCAAATCCGAGAGCATCGTCCAGGTCATTCTCTCAAGAATCAATCTTTTAACTTCCTCGCGGTACGCGGCGACTCTGGCCTCTCCCTTCGGCGTGGATGAAGCCTGAATTTCCGCGAGCAGTCGTTGCAGCTTTTCACCCGTCACCTTCGGGCCTGTGCTGACCTCGAACTGCTGCCACAGGACGTTCGTCCTATGGCTCTCGTCCGCCACGAAGACGAAACCCACATCCTCCATCAATGTCCTCAGCGTCGACTTGGTAAAGTAGTTTACGTGATGCGGCGGTATCCAGGTAATCTTCAAAGGATCGTTGTCGGCCAGAATCTCCGGCATCAAGAGATGATAAATCCCTGAGATGTTCGGGCACGTCAAAGCCACTATCCCTGACGGCCGGAGGACTCGCAGCATCGCCTGCAAGGTCGTTCTGGGATCGGGGACATGCTCTATGAAATTAAATGCCGCGACTGCGTCGAAAAAATTATCCGGATAGCCATTCTCTTCGACCGTGCCCAGCTTGATATTAGGAAGCCCCAATTCTTCGCTCGCGTGCTTGACGAGAGGCACGCTCAATTCAGCGCCGTAGACTTCCCATTCTCTCTCGTGCGCGAGCTGAAGAAAACTCGCATTGCCGAAGCCTACTTCCAGCAGCGTGCCCTTGCGCCCCACATATTTCTCTATCGCTTCCAGATAGCGCGTGTTCCAGACAACTTCTCCCTCTCCGAACTCCGCCGTCGTATGCTCTGCATATTCGTCGGAGATGTCCGGCGGCGGCGCGACAAAAATAAAGCCACAGTCCCGGCATGTGTAAAGAGTAAACGCCAGCGGGGGCATCATGGGGTTTTTGTATCTGACGATATTCCTGCCACGGCAAGCATTACAGCGACCCTTAAGGCGAAAGCTAAGATAACGTCGGAAATAGAGCAGAGAATCTCTGGACTCCGCCGGCAATCTGCGAAGCTTGCGTTGAAACCCGTCGCGCAAGCGCCAGAATTTATCCCGTGCAGTGTAAGGGAAAAATTTATGATAGACCGTGGTCACAAGAGAGCGCATCTTTATTATTAAAATCCCTGCTTGCAATTCAAACTATATAGAGATCGTACCATTCCTGAAAAACGATCAAAGAGAATACCCTGTTGACCTGTCTGTAATCGCTGTTCGTGCGGTAAAGTCCATCGACCAGCTCCTGCACACGCGCGTGATTAAAGAGCCCGTGACGACTCATGCGCTCTCTACTTAAGGTCTCGCGCACGTAAGATTCCAGATCATTCAACAGCCATTCGGTGATCGGCATCAGGAAGCCCTCTTTCTTCCTGAAGACCATCTCTTCCGGAAAATACTTGAGCGCCGCTTTCTTGAGCAGATACTTGGTCTCGCCGTCACGAATCTTATAACGTCCCGGAAGCCCTGTGATAAAGGTGACGAAGTCCGTGTCCAGATAAGCCGTGCGAACTTCGAGCGAGTGGGCCATCGAGAGGCGGTCAACAAAGGCCAGCACCTGATCGGGAAAGATCGTGCGAAACTCCGCTTCGAGAATACGGTTGAGCGGATCAGTGGCCGTCAAATGAGAGAAATCGCGGCGCAGTCGCGCGCGCGAGCTAAACGCCTGCATCTCTTCGGCCACACCGGGCGCATACAGAGAAGATTTTTCTTCGTCGCTATAGACGAAGAGCTTAGAGCGCCAGCGCCAGTCTTCAGCCTCATGAAGTCGCGCCAGAAAATCCGGCTGTGATTCAAACGGACGAATCAATCGCGCGTCGCCCGTGCGCAGATACTCTTCGTAGCGCGAGAGCGGAAAGGCCAGGCGGTGTGAAAGATAACTGCCGAAGAGTTCGTCCGCGCCGTCGCCGGAGACAGCGACCTTGACGTGGCGTGCGATCAGGCCCGCCAGAAAGTAAGTCGAGACAGTGCCCGCGAACGGCTCGTCAAAACAGCCTATGATGCGGCGCAGGTTTTCCGGGAAGTTCGAAAACTCTACTGTCTCTTCATAATGCTCCGTCCCATATTTTTCCGCAGCCCAGCGCGCCCAGCGCCTGTCCTGCTCCTTGCCGTCGGTCGTCGAGCCGTGCGCGTAGGTGAGCGTAAAGGTCTTGATACGACCGGGCGAAATCTCTGCCGCGAGCGCCGTCGAAAGAGTGGAATCAATCCCGCCCGAGAGGAAAAAGCCAATCGGCACGTCCGCCATCAAACGCCGCTCGACGCCGCGACGAAGCAGCGCCAGCAGATGTTCGACAAGTTCTTCTTCCGGCCAGGCGGCCATCTCGCCCGCAGCAGAGAAGTCCATGTCCCAGTAACGGCTGATCTCCAACTCCTCAGTGCCCGGACTAAACGTGAGCATGTGCGCGGGAGGCAGCATGTGTATGCCCTCAAAGATCGTCAGCGGGCAGGGCACGTGCTTGAAGCTCAGGAAATGGTGCAGAGCTTCCATGTTGATGCGTCGCTCAAAGCCTGGGACTTGCAACAGCGCCTTGATCTCGGAAGCAAAATAGAGCGCGCCGTTCTGACGATAATAATAGAGCGGCTTTTTGCCCGTGCGGTCGCGCGCCAGCAGTCCTACACGATTGGTCTCGTCCCACACGGCGACGGCGAACATGCCGTCGATGTGTTCGGGAAGGCGTTTACCGTACTCCTCATAGAGATGCGGCAGAATCTCCGTATCGCAATGCGTGTGCAGTTGATGACCTGCGGCGAGAAGCTCGCGTCTGACCTGCGGATAGTTATAAAGCTCGCCGTTCTGCGCCGCCCACACATCGCCTGTCTCATTCGAGAGCGGTTGTCGCCCGTCTTCGACGCCGACGATGCTCAAGCGCCGCGCGCCGAGCGTGAAATCCTCACCCGCGACGACGTAACCATCGTCCGGCCCTCGATGCAAAAGCGTCGAGACCATGCGATTGACCGTCTCTATATCACGATGCCCGAAG
>DATLMN010000183.1:0-5783 GCA_035537255.1 Pyrinomonadaceae bacterium
CACAAAAAGGATAACCATTCGCGGCGCGGCCTGCTCAAGATGGTCTCGCAGCGCAGAAGTCTGCTCGACTACCTGAAGAGCAAGGATATAGAGCGTTACCACGAGGTCGTTAACCGTCTGGGCCTGCGTCGCTAAACACGAAAGACGCAGAGGTCAGGCGAGAATCGCAGAGAGTCCTCGCTCTATGAAACGCTTTGACGAATAGCATAAGACCAGCGAGAGAGTTCTTCGACTCTCCCATACACAACTAAAGCCCGCGTCCTCTCGAAGAGCTTGTGGCAGTGCCGAACGTGACGGCGATTACTGAAAGCAAGCGGACGCGGCTAGGCTTAAGCCCTGAAATCACAATCAAGGCGGCGCAAGCTTCACGGCAGTGTAGGCTTGCGCCGCCTTTGCAAGTACGGGTCAACAAAATTTTACGGGACTTTACCGTCAGCGCCTCACGTAGCGCCGCACGGGTTTAAAGGTTCCCGGCCAATTCATCAGACCAAACGCGCGGCGGATGAGACGCGCGCGCCTGCCACAGTGGCAACCACTAAGTTGCTCGCTCTCAAGGCAGGAGTCGTTGTTCGAAGGAGACAAAAACAAGTATGCCAGTCCGTAAATATCTTAAAGAATCAATCAAGCTGGGCGATAAAGAGCTGACCGTCGAAACCGGTCGAGTCGCCAAACAGGCAGACGGCTCTGTCGTCATACGCTATGGCGACACGATGCTGCTGGTCGCCGCCGTGGCCGCCAACGCACCACGCGAAGGGATAGATTTTTTCCCGCTCACGGTCGAATACCGCGAAGCGAATTACGCCGCCGGGCGCATTCCCGGCAACTATTTCAGGCGCGAAGGCCGCCCCAACGAAAAAGAGGTTTTGACCTCGCGCCTCATTGACCGACCCTGCCGCCCGCTCTTCACAGAAGGTTTCCGCAACGAAACACAGGTCATAGCCTCTGTCATCTCGGCAGACCCGGATAACGACCCGGATGTCATCGCGATCACGGGCGCATCTTGCGCTCTCTATCTTTCAGACATTCCCTTTCCCACGCCGATTGCGGGCGTGCGCATAGGCTTGATCGAAGGCCGCTACATCATCAACCCGACTTATGATGAGCGCAGGGATTCGCGTCTGAACCTGATCGTCGCCGGAACGGAAGAGGCCATCGTGATGGTCGAGGCGGGCGCACAGGAGGTCTCCGAAGAGATCATGGTCGAGGCACTGATGCTCGCGCACAAGGAGATCAATCGACTGTGTCGCTGGCAGAAGGAACTCTACAAGGCGCTCGAAATACAGAAGCGCGAAGTCACAGCGCCCGTCCTTAACGAAGAGATGATGGGCGAGATCGAACGCAACTACACGGATCGCCTTCGCGCCGCGCTTGATACTTCCAGTCAGGAGAAGCGTTCGAGCTATGCCGCCGTCGATGCCTTGAAGAAAGAGGTCGTCGAATCCTACCCGGAAGACCAGACGGAACAGCGCCTGATGGCGAAAAAGATTTTCGATCATCTCAAAGAGAAGCTTTTCCGCGACGACATCTTGAACAAGCGTCGCCGTCCGGACAATCGCCGCTTCTCGGAGATTCGACCCATCACGTGCGAAGTCGGATGGCTGCCCAGGACACATGGCTCTGCGCTCTTTACGCGCGGCGAGACGCAGGCGCTCGTCACGACCACGCTCGGCACAAAAGACGACGAGCAGTTTATGGACGATCTGGAAAAGGGCGAGGTCAAGCGCCGCTTCCTGCTCCATTACAACTTCCCGCAGTACTCCGTCGGCGAAGTCGGACGCTTCGGCTCTTCTTCGCGGCGCGAGATAGGTCACGGCGCACTCGCACGCCGCGCCATCGAAGTCGTCCTGCCTGAAGAATCCGATTTCCCTTACACACTGCGCATCGTCTCGGACATCACGGAATCGAACGGCTCATCCTCGATGGCCTCGATCTGCGGCGGCATACTCTCCTTGATGGATGCCGGCGTGCCCTTGAAAGCGCCAGTCGCCGGTGTGGCGATGGGGCTCGTGATGGAAGGCAACAAGTACGCTATTCTGTCGGACATCGCGGGCGCTGAAGATCATTACGGCGATATGGATTTCAAGGTCGCCGGCACGCGCGAAGGCATCACGGCGCTTCAGATGGACATCAAGATCGCGGGCATCAACGCGCAGATCATGGCCGAAGCCCTGGAGCAGGCCAGAAAAGGGCGCTTGCATATCCTCTCCGTGATGGAGAAGACCATTGCCGAGCCGCGCGCGGATATTTCGCCCATCGCACCCAGAATCGTCCAGATCAAGATCAATCCGGACAAAATCCGCGACATCATTGGGCCGGGCGGCAAGATCATTCGCGCGATGGTCGAAGAGACCGGCGCGAAGATTGATGTCGAAGACGACGGCACGGTCTCGATTGCCTCTGCCGACGGCGCGGCGGCTCAGGCCGCCATCGACCGCATACGCGGCCTGACAGCCGAAGCCGAGATCGGCCAGACTTATCTTGGTACGGTTTCGCGCATAGTCGATTTCGGAGCGTTCGTCGAAATCTTTCCGGGCACGGACGGGCTCTTGCACATCTCCGAGATCGCCGACCGCAGGGTCAAGGATGTGCGCGACGAATTGAAGGAAGGCCAGCAGATTATGGTCAAGTGCATAGGCAAAGAGGGCAATAAAATCAAGCTCTCCAGAAAGGCCGTCCTGCGCGAAGAACAGCAAAAGGCAGAGGCCGCCGGCAGCGGCGAGGGCGACTAAGCCTGGGGCCTGCATTAAATTTATGCGGAAAAGGGGTTTGCGCCCGCACGCAAGCCCCATTTTTTCCTTGACATGAGGGTATCAAGGCGAGTTAAATTCAACTCCCCGAAACTGGAATCCAGACGGTATTAGGCTTCTTTCTCTAGCAAATGAAGAAAGCCTTATAGGGTTTTCCTCAAACTAATGAGAGAAATTGCGGTAAAGAGCCTTAAATTGCCGGAAGTAATGAGTATCTTTTACCCTGAAAGTGAAAGCGCCAGCGGCCTTTCACGATTGAACCGGACGGATTCATTGAGGAGCTCACAGTGATGAGGAAACGAGCTTTCCGCGCCATCGCCACAGCCACCAGCCTTCTGCTGATGGTGGCGATCCCCGCACAGGCCAGCCCCGTACATATTGGCGATGTCGTTCAGGTCGTCTCCGGTAGCCAGCGCAGTGGCGGACAAAACGCCAGCGTCCAGCTACGCTTTCTGGAGCATGATGACAAAGCATCTGCGGGCACGGCCACAACTTCTGCAACCGCATCCGACAACAGCGCCACCACGTCAGGTGGCGACAGCTCCTCCTCCATCACGACTCCCCTGCAAGACCCCGGCGGCATCATCCAGACGGAAGTCACCGAGGACATAGGCGTAGAGGAATGCGAGTGCGGTGATTTTCCCATACCGGTCGCGGGCTTTCCCAAGTGGCCGTTTATTCCGCTCGTCGGCCTCGTCTGCCTTATTCCAGACCTCTGCACCAAGTGCACGCCTGAGCAGGGCGAGAACGAGAACTGCGAACGCACAGAGATTCCCGATTGCACGACGACAGGCACTTGCCCGCAAGTTCCGGAGCCCGCTTCGCTGCTCCTGTTCACGTCAGGCATCGCCGCGCTGGGAGCGAGCATTCGTCGCCGCCGCTCTTTAAAGGAAGTTAAGGATCAGCAGACAACCATCAGTGGGAGCTAAGAGAGATGCGTAGAGTCAACATCAAATATATTGTCGCTCTCATATTCGTGCTTTCGTGTTTCATGACGCAGGCCGAAGGCGCTGCCATGAAAGAGCGCAAGCTGAAAGATTATGGACGGATCAGAGTGACGACGCCGCCGCGCGGTTCGGAGCCTGCCGTCGCCTATCCGATTCTCATTGACGGCAAGGATTTCGGTCTGACCTCGACGGTTAGTGATGTTAATCAGGCGCGAACCATCGATCAGGTTCCCGTCGGGCCGCATCTGGTCGAAGTGATCTTTTCGCCGACCAAACGTTTTTCGCAGCAGGTCACAGTTGTCCGGGGTAAGATTCACTGCTTCTGTCTGACTTACGCGAAGAACATCATCACGCAGCCGTGCCCGACTTCGCTGACAGTCTCCGCGCCGTCGCAGGTTAACGACGGCGACGTGATTACTTTCTCGTCGGATGTCGCCTACGGCGGTACTTCGGCGCTCAACTATACATGGACGGTCAGTCCCGCTTCCGCCAAGATCGTCAGTGGCGCTGGCACGCCGAACATCGCCGTCGACACGGCGGGCGTGGGCAATCAAAGCATCTCTGCCATCCTGGTCGTCGACGACGGCTCAGGTGTACCGCAGTGTCGTCAAACGGCGCAGGCCGTGACGAAGGTCGTCTTTACGCCGCCTCCGCCCATCGTCCCGCGCAAGTTCGACGAGTTCCCGAACCTGGCTTTCGACGATCAGAAGGCGCGCCTGGATAATCTGGCCATCGAACTGGCGAACCAACCCGATTCGACCGGCTACATCATCGTCTATCAGGGACGCACCAGCCGCACAGGCCAGGCCGACAGACTGGCCGAACGCGCACGCGACTATCTGGTCAGGACGCGCGGCGTTGACCCGAGCCGTGTCATGGTCGCCAACGGCGGCTATCGCGAGGAAGACGAGTTCGAGTTGTGGATCGTGCCGCAGGGCGCATCGCAGCCAGTCCCACAGCCGACTCTTCAACCGAGCGATGCCAGACCCGGCACAGGGCCAAGGACAACGCCCAGACGCCGCCGTGGTCGCAACCGTCGCGACGACGAATAGAAGGCAGTAAGAAAGTGACCAAGTGGCAAGTGACGAGACAACTACAACCTGCTCGTCGCTTGCCACTTTTTACTTGTCACTGCCGGTAGGGTATGGTAACAATCACGAGCGTGCGTTCTCCCCTGGCGCTGATAGCCAGTTCCCCGAGTCGTAATCAGTCTTCTAAAACTTGTGAAGGAGGAGTAGTCTCATGGGTGATGGTGATGGTGGCGGCAGCGCCGGAGTGGTCGCTGTGTTGGTGATCTTCGTGATCGTTGTTCTGGTTGTCCTCTTTATGTTCGGCGGTCGTCTGTTCGGCGGCAAGACCCAGGTTGATGTCAACGTGCCCGCGCCGACTTCCAAATAAAGATTTAAAGAGACGAATCCGTCTTCCGTTCAAGGTAAAGAGAGGAGCGCTCCTTTTAAGAAGAGTGCTCCTCTCTTCTTTTCATTCTGCGCGGCGGGCTGTTACCATTGAGGCTTTTCAGGAAATCAACACTAAAGGGACTGCAAAAAGAGAGTGCCAGCACCAAATATCGAAACCATCGTCAGCCTCGCCAAGCGGCGCGGCTTCGTTTTTCCATCCTCGGAGATTTACGGCGGCCTTGGCTCGGCCTGGGACTACGGCCCGCTCGGCGTAGAGCTGTGCAACAACGTCAAGCAGGCTTGGTGGCGCTGGATGGTTCACGAACGCGACGACATGGAGGGCCTGGATTCATCGATTATCCAGAATCGCCTGGTCTGGAAGTATTCCGGCCACGAAGACACCTTCAGCGATCCCTTAGTTGATTGCAAAGAGTGTAACAATCGCACACGTTATGACAAGCTTTTAATAGCGCAAAATATAAACACTGGCGAGCAAACGCGCGTGTGCGATAAATGCGGTTCTCCAAACTTAACTGAGCCGCGTCCCTTTAATCTGATGTTTCGCACAACTATCGGCGCGGCGGCGGAAGAGGACGACCCATCGGCGCTCGCGTACCTACGACCTGAAACGGCGCAGGGCATCTTTATCAATTTCCAGAACGTGCTCACCACCATGCGGCGCAAGATTCCGT
>DATLMN010000184.1:0-20334 GCA_035537255.1 Pyrinomonadaceae bacterium
CGTCCATACGGCAGCATCGCCTCGACGCGCTTCTGATCTCCGTCGGAGACGAGCCCGTCAACGTCCAGGTGACGCTTACGCTTAGTAGTTTTTTTGGTCAGAATGTGGCGCGCATGCGAATGGCCGCGCTTGATCTTACCCGTCGCGGTCAGGCGAAAACGCTTGGCCGCGCCTTTATGAGTTTTAAGTTTCGGCATAATTACCCCTTTAACAATTTTGGATTTTAGATTTTGGATTTTAGATTAACGCTTTCGTCCGTCTTGAATTTTGGAATCCGGGCTTTCAACTTTTGTTACTCGCCAATCCAAAATCCAAAATCTAAAATCCAAAATGCCTACGGCTGTGGCGGCGCTTGCGGTGGCGGCTCCGGTTTGGGCGCTTGTGCTCCTCCGCCTCCTCCGCCCTTGTGACGCTTGGGCGCGAGGATGATAAACATCTGATTGCCTTCCATGCGCGGACGCGCTTCGACCTCTGCGATGTCCAGCAAATCCTTCTCAAGCTTTTCGAGAATACGCGCGCCCAGTTCGCGGTGCGTCATCTCGCGGCCACGAAACCAGATCGTCGCTTTGACCTTGTCGCCGCCCGTCAGCCACTCGCGCGCGTGCTTCATACGATAGTCGTAATCGTGATCGTCCGTGCCCGGTCGGAACTTGACCTCTTTGACGGTAATGACGACCTGCTTCTTCTTGGCCTCGTTCGCCTTCTTTTTGGCCTCGTACTGAAACTTGCCAAAGTCAATGATGCGGCACACGGGCGGCTCGGCCTGCGGCGCGACTTCGACTAGATCGAGCCCCTTCTCGCGCGCACGCCGGATGGCGTCTCTGGTTTCCAGAACGCCGAGTTGTTCACCGTCTTCATCAATCACGCGCACTTCCGGCACGCGGATTCTTTCGTTGATGCGCGCGACGGGGGCGCGACGATTGTCAGGGCGCTGTCCGCGACCTCTAAAGCCTGTAGCTATTTCTGCACCTCCAAGGTTGTAGTCTCAAATTCGGAATCAAAATTCAGTTATTCGCTTTTGACTCCGCGCCTGTGACTTCGTTGACCAATGCGCGCGACTCGACGAGGGAGCGCGCCGTCCTGATAAATTCATCGACCGTCATCTTCCCTATATCCCCAAGGCTCCGCTCGCGCACGGCGACCTTACCCTCTTCAATCTCCTGATCGCCGAGGACGAGCATAAAGGGAATCTTCTGTAACTGCGCGTCGCGAATCTTCGCGCCGATCTTCTCGCTGCGCAGGTTGACCTCGACGCGAAGGCCCGATTCGCGCAACTCTCTGCCAATCGTTTCGGCGTACTCGTTGATGCGATCCGTGATCGGCAGCACGGCGACCTGCACGGGAGCGAGCCACATCGGGAATGCGCCAGCATATTGCTCTATGAGGATGCCGAAGAAGCGCTCGATAGAGCCGAACAGGGCGCGATGCACCATCACAGGCCGATGCGGCTTGTTATCCTCGCCGATATATTCAAGGCCGAATCGCTCAGGCAGATTAAAATCATATTGCACTGTTCCAAGCTGCCATAAGCGACCGATGGCGTCCTCGATCTTAATATCGATCTTCGGGCCGTAGAAGGCCCCCTCGCCCTCCATGCGCTCGTAATTTATGTTCTCAAGCCTCTTCAAAGCCCTGACCAGCACGGCTTCTGCTTTCTCCCAGTCCTCGTCCGAGCCAAGATAATTTTTGCTCGTGTCGCTGCCTTTAACAGACAGCTCGAACTTGACCGTGTCGAAGCCGAACGTCTTGAATACTTCGTTGATGAAATCAATGCAGTCATCGATCTCACTCTGCGCCTGTTCCGGCATGCAGAAAAGATGCGCATCATCAACGGTAAAGCCGCGCACGCGCATCAGGCCATGCAGCGTGCCCGACAGCTCTGCGCGATAGACCGTGCCCATCTCCGCATATCTTTGCGGCAGCTCGCGGTAAGAGCGCTGCTGAGATTTGTATATGCCGATATGGAAAGGGCAGTTCATAGGCTTGAGACGAAACTCCGTCTCTTCGAGCTTCGTCGGCGCAAACATAGAATCGCCGTAGTTCTGATCGTGGCCGCTGATCTGCCACAGCTCACGCTTGGCGATGTGCGGCGTGTAGACAAAACTGTAATTGCGCTTGACCAGTTCCGCGTAGAGATAATCCTCCATCTGCTTGCGAATGATCGCGCCCTTCGGATGCCAGAAGATGAGTCCCTGCCCGTACTGCTCCTGAATCGAAAAGAGATCAAGCTCGCGACCCAGGCGACGATGATCGCGGCGCTCTGCCTCCGCGCGCTGCTTGACCCAGGCGTCCAGCTCTTCCTGCGTGAAGAAGGCAGTGCCGTAGATGCGCTGCATCTGCGGATTCTGGGGATCGCCCTTCCAGTACGCGCCGGAGAGCGAGAGCAGCTTGAAGGCCTTGAGCTTATTCGTGTTTGGCACGTGTGGGCCAAGACAAAAGTCTATGAAGGGCGAGCCGTCTATGTAATAGACGCTGACAGTGTCGCCTGCCTTTTCCTCTATCAACTCGCATTTCAGAGGCTCGTCGCGCTCGGAGAACATCTGCAACGCATCCCCTTTTGGAATCTCGTCGCGACGATAGGCCAGATTGCGCTTGGCGATGTCGCGCATACGCTTTTCGATGACGGGCAAATCCTCGTCGGTCAACTGACGCGGCGCGATCATATCGTAGAAGAAACCGTAGCGCGGGTCTTCCAAAAGAGCAGGGCCAATGCCAAGCTTCGTTCCGGGAAAGAGATCAAGCACGGCGGCGGCGAGCAAGTGAGCAGTCGAGTGACGGAGCACGTCAAGCCCTTCGAGGGTTTGCGGCATGACCGGCTCAATCTTGACTGTGTCGCCGTTTTGCGCGGCGTCTAACTGGTGCGCAAGGTCAACCTCGCGCCCGTTGACGCGGGCCGCTAAGGCCTGTTTCGCAGCCTCGCGGTCGAGCCTCTTGAGGGCTTCGCCGACCGAGACGGGTGCGGGCAAACTAGCCTGCGCTCCATCTTTGATTTGAACGTTGATCTCGCTCATCGCTTATGGTCTCCGCTTCAACAAGAAAAAAGCAAGCTATATCCGAAGACATACGCTTCGACCGTCCAAAGGGGGTTCTAGTGTACCCACATGGCGGCCCTGTGCGTTGAAGGCGTCAACCGAATTTCTGTTTGTGCCGAACTTGTGTGGGACGGCAACCTTTTAGATCGGATTCGATAGGAGCGCCTTCGCCGCGAGCCCGCCAATTGTGCGGGTTCGGCTATTCAATTTCAGAATCGAGTGTACGTTCGATTCATGGGCGAAGGTCTTCCGGAGCTTCCTATCAAAAATTTGAAAATGGCCGGAGACGGGCGAAAATGTGGTTCGCAGTCCCTCTGGCCGCATCGCATTACGAACTCAGGGATTGTACCAAGACACGCTAAAGGAGCGCAAGTCAGGGTCAGGGCGAGAATTGAGCATTCATGACAATGAGCTTCACCACAGAAGCACAGAGAGCACAGAGGGGGCACAGAGAAGAAAATTCAAGCCTCCGTGTCCTCTGTGTCTCTGTGGTGAACAGCAGCTTTATTAATACTCAATTCAGGAGACGAGCTGTTTAAAGAGACGGCTCTTCCACCATGTAGCCCTTGTCCTTATATTCCGCTTTTGCCTCGGAGGGTTTCCGGTAAGTGATGGCCGAGGATAACCGCTGCGAAGGCCGCTCGACTAATCTATAAAGCAGGTAGGAAGCCAGGATG
The DNA here is from genome assembly GCA_035537255.1 of Pyrinomonadaceae bacterium. Taxonomy (GTDB): domain Bacteria; phylum Acidobacteriota; class Blastocatellia; order Pyrinomonadales; family Pyrinomonadaceae; genus DASQYE01. Next base: position 3,710 of record DATLMN010000184.1, read on the forward strand.
GACATCATTGTGGCGAACAGGAGGACAAACATTTTACCGCCGAAACTGTTGACGGATCGAACCGAGAGGATGACTATCGTCATCCCGACCGGCACATGCAGCAGATAAAGCGAGTAGGAAATATCGCCGAAGAATTTGAGCACGACATTTTTAACGCGGACGAAGGCGATAATGAGCGCCGTCGAAACACCCACGCCCGCGACGATTGCGCCCAGCGACAGATACAACCCGACGCTGAGCAGTAGAAACACCGCCAGATAATGCCTCTTGGTCAATAGACCCGTCCGGTACTGGAAGGTCAGCATGCCTAGCAGGAACAGGAAAATAAAATGAAAGATAAAGGTCGAAGGCCTGATAATAAAAGAGAGCGAAGCGAGCGCTAGAAACGTGCAGGCTCTGACCCAGACGTTGCGGCTGCTCACCAGCGGAAACAGCAGGCCGATCAGCAGGTAGTATTGAAACTCAATCGCCAGCGTCCAGAAGACAGGGTTGATCCATTGGTATCCGAAGAAGACATTGACATAGCCCAGATGCAGCAGTATTTGCGTCGCACTGATTTTGACCGTCGGGTCCCACAGAGCCGGAGCCTTTGCCGAGAGGAAATACAACGAAAGAATCAATCCGATGGTCACAAGGTAAGGCGGGTCAAGGCGTATGATTCGCTTGAGGACGAAAGTGCCGTAATTCTTCAGCTCATAACCGGCATGATGAAGCGCATAGGGAATGACGAAGCCCGAGATGACGAAAAAGATTTCAACCCCGAGCCAGCCGTAAGCGCCTGAGGCTTTGACCAGACCTGCCGGAAGAAACGCAGGATTACCGTTCGTCAGGTGAAAATAGCAGACGGCAAACGAGGCCACACCGCGCAGCGCATCCAGCGTGTCAATTCTCTTTCGTTCGCTATTCATCACGAGCGAAATTTTCCGCAGAGGATTTTCATCAGCTCGCACGCTCGCAGGCTTTCACTAACAGGCTTGAAAAAAAGTAAAGATGGCTGAAAGTAAAATGGCAGGCGTCCGTGCGGATTAAAGGGCCGCTTTGACTCCTACCGTGGCGAATCACGAAGGCGAATTGTACTAAGACCCGCCGAAGGAGCGCAAGCTATACCGAAGTCAGGTAGTGGTTCAGTCTGAAATTGAATGTAATGGAGATTGCCATTCACCACAGAGACACAGAGAGCACAGAGGGGGCACAGAGTGTTGAATATCGCTCAAGCCTCTGTGTCATCTCCGTGTCCTCTGTGTCTCTGTGGTGAGTCTCAATGCTTCGCTTACTCAATTATCCAAAATGAACCACTACTCGAAGTCAGGCAAATCTAACAGAAAAAGTAACAAAAGATGAGAATCAAGTTAGATGAAGATGTAATATATCGGCGCACAACCGTTAGCGACCAAGATAGTTGTAAAAATCTGAAAACTTGAGGGCTGTCTCTTCGCGCCAGTCACTCAAGAAAACTTTGGAGGATAAGATGAATAACATAGGCTCACAATTCGCCACATGGGCTCCGCGCGTGCTTAGCATCCTGCGTATCGTGACGGGCTTCCTATTTATGATCCACGGCGCGCAGAAGCTGTTCGGCTTCCCCACACCGATGCCTGGCGGCGGGCCTCCGTTGATGTCTCTGTTCGGGCTTGGAGGCATCCTTGAATTCTTCGGCGGATTGATGATTCTGCTTGGACTCTTTACACGGCTTGTGGCCTTTATTCTGTCCGGAGAAATGGCCGTCGCCTATTTTATGATGCACGCGCCGGCGGGGTTGTGGCCGCTGCTGAACAGGGGCGAGGCGGCGGTGCTTTTCTGTTTCATCTTCCTTTATCTGGCCTTTGCAGGGGGAGGCCCTTGGAGCTTGGATCGCATGCTGTGGCGGCGCGACTAACCTTCGCTTAGTTAAAAGACGGACGAGCGAGTTTAGGATTAGGCTTAAGCCAAACGAGAAAGCGTGGATTAGCTTCGGGCCTTCAGTGACCCGAAGCCAGTCCACGTTTTTTCTTTAACTCCACATTAAATTTTCAGGTAAGCTTTTTTCCAGAAGATGGCTCTTATTCTATAGAGACGTGCCGTAGAACATAGTTACTGTGAAAGAGATACACAGTTTAGTTCAAAAGGCGATTGACTCTGGCAGCCCGCTTGCCGAGAGACACAAGGCATTCGGCGAGTTGGTGACTGGCTTTCAGGATATGGCATTCGGTTGCGCGTACGCCGTACTAGGCGATTTTTATCTCGCAGAGGATGCTGCGCAGGAAGCTTTTATCACCGCCTGGCAGAGTCTGCATCAATTGCGCGCCGCGGAAGCATTTCCGGGGTGGCTCAGGCGTATTGTGCTCACGCGATGTAATCGTCTAACCCGTGGGAAACGATTGCAGATCGTCCCGCTGGAACTTGGCGTAAATACACCCGCGTCCAGCCCCGACCCGCACATTACGATGGAACAGCGCGAACTGCGCAGCCGCGTGCTAGGGGCGATCAAAGCCCTGCCCGAGCACGAGCGGATCGTCACGACTCTTTTTTACGTCGACGGATATACGCAGGCAGACATAGGCGAATTTCTGCAAGTCCCTCTGACGACCGTAACGAAACGTCTCTATTCGGCCAGACAGCGTTTGAAGGGGAGCGTGGTCGAGATGTTCAAAAACAATCTACGCCAGCAACGTCCTTCGCGCGACGAATCGTTCGCCGACAAAGTAAAGGCCAGGTTACGTCCATCTGGCAATCAGGATTGGACGGCTGTCTACGCCATCGCCTCTGCCAAAGAGCAGAATGATCCGGAAGGTCGAGAGCTATGGCTGCGTAATCGTCAGGAGTTTAACGAGTCCCGCTTTATCCGCAGGCATTATGTGGCGGAGCACGCGGAGACGGGCCAGCTTCTGGGCTACGGCTCTATCGAGCAGACTGTTTATCTTCCCAGATACAGGCTCATTCTCGTGATCGACCCAATCTGGCTGCGGCGCGGTATCGGCGACCTCCTGCTGGAACGGCTCTTGGAAGATTTACGTGAGACGGGCGCGATCACAGCAACCTTCAGAGATTATGAATCCGCAAGCGAGATTCAAAGCTTCCTCAAGGAGCACTCATTTAGAGAGACCATGCATCTGCTCGATTTGAGATTGACAGTCCCGGAAGCAAATCTTTCATCCGTAGCGGCAGTCGTCGAGCAAGTCAAGGCGCGCGGCATTTCGATCAGCACGCTCAAGGAAGAGCGCGAGCGTGATCCTCTCTACGTAGAGAAGCTCTACGAGTTGACGAGCACTCTCAAGATGGACGACCCGGCGCGCGATTCCCTTCTCCCTGCGTCCTACTACGAGCGCGAAGCGAGGCTCTGGCTGGAACTACCTTACGTGATCGCCGACGCATACTTTATAGCCAAGGACGGCGACAAATATATCGGAGTGACAGACCTCAATCGCTTGGAAGCGATGCCCGGAGGCGTCTCGCAAGGTTTTACGGGAGTCAGGCGCGAGTACCGGCGGCAAGGAATCGCCACGGCTTTGAAAGCTCGCGCGATTGAATATGCCTTGCAACATGGTTTCAAAACGGTTCGCGCTTTTAACCACCCGGCGCACTCGTCTCTTCTGGAATTGAATAAGAGGCTAGGCTTTCGTCACCTGTGCAGCTATGTCTCGCTCGAGAGATGCATGAAAGAGACTGTCGAGGTAGACCCACACATCTACGATCAATACGCGGGACAGTACAGGGACGAAGAGGGTCGCCCCGATCTGCTTTTTATTATCAGGAACGAGCAGGGGCGATTGACGGGTGAATGTATAGGTCAAAAGGTAGAGCTTTTTCCCGAATCGGAGTCTCGTTTTTTCGTCAAATATTTCTACGGCGAGATTACTTTTATCAGGGACGAAGCGGGCGACGTTACTCATCTGGAAGCCCGTATTCGGAGGCAAGACGGGTCAGCACCCGTCATTCGCGCGAAGAAGTTGTTGATCGAGTAATCAATCCGCCACTCAAACGTTCGAAATCACACCAACTCGAAGAGGTAAAGCTATGGTCAAGCGTTTACAGCTCCTGGCGCTTCTGCTCATCACGGCGCTTCTCTGCGCCATCAGCCTTTCAGCAGCGAAAGCAAAAGAAGAATTCAAACTTTTGTCCGCCGAGCCGCTCTCTCTATCGTTCCTGTCCGTGCCTCAGGATAAGCCGCTTAAGCCGGAGCAAACGGCCGAACAGGTTTACAAGAACATACAGGTCTTAAAGGGCATGCCCGCCTCGCAGTTGGACGCGGTGATGGCTTTCTTCACGGGCTCGCTCGGAGTGAAATGTAATCACTGCCATATCCCAGGCCAATTCGAGAAGGACGACAAGCCCGCTAAGCAGACCGCGCGGCGTATGATTCAGATGGTCTTCGATCTCAACAAAGGAAGTTTGAGCGGCATCGGTAGCGGCGGCGGCGTAAGTTGTTTCACCTGTCATAGAGGACAAACGAAGCCCGAATCCGTTCCTTCCCTCGGGCGAAACCTTTGGGAACCAAAAGGGCCGGCAGCCAAAGCGGAAGCGCCTCTGCCGAGCGTGGACGAGATACTTGACCGTTATGTCCGCGCAGTCGGCGGCGCGCAGGCTATTGAGAAGATCAAAAGTCGTGTGCTCAAGGGGTCGCGCGTAGGGGCAGACGGCGTGCTCGTTCCCGAAGAAGTTTACGCCAAAGCGCCGAACAAGATGCTCACCATCACCACCTATCCGAAGATAGCATTTCGCATAGGCTTCAACGGCACACAAGGTTGGGCCAGAAGCAGTCAGGGTGAAGGACGCGACCTCAACGACGAAATGCAGGCGCAACTCAGACGCGAAGCGTTGTTCTATAAAGAAACTAAGCTTAAAGAGCTGTACTCGAAAATGACCGTGCTGGGCCGCACCACCATCGGCGAGCGCGAGGCTTTTATAATAGAAGCCACTCCGGTGGGCGGCAGCGTTCCAGAAAAACTCTACCTCGACGCGCAGACAGGACTCCTTGTACGCACCTACACGGAGGCGAAAACGGTTGTGGGCCAATACCCCACACAGACCGATTACGAAGATTATAGAGAAGTCGATGGCGTGAAGCTGCCGTTTACTATCCGCTGGTCAATCCCCGGCAGAGTCTGGGGTCGTAAGATCACAGAGGTCAAACAGAATGTCCCTCTGGACGACGCACAGTTTGAGCTACCGGCCACAGGCAAATAAGTCTGGCGCATGGAATCAATTTTCAATTGAGTGCGTGGGAAGGGGCATTCACCACAGAGGCATAGAGCGCACAGAGGCTACACAGAGAGTTGAACATCGCTCAAACCTCCGTGCTTCCTCCGTGTTCTCTGTGCCTCTGTGGTGAGCTATCAGCTTTCCATACGCCTGACTGAAAACTGATATAGACCTGAGCAGGTAAGCGCACTCATCTTTGTTACCAACTGATTCCGTAATCCTCGCCGTGGTTGCTCGACCCGCCCCACATCGTGCCGTGCGCGCGGTCAAAGAGGATGGCGTTGATGGGCCCGGAGGTGCGCTCTTCAAACGTCAGCTCGTATCCCATACGGCGTAGCTCTGAGCGCACCCAGGGCGGCATGGATTCCGCGAGCAGGACGCGTCCCGGTCTGGTCTCGTGCTCGCCAAAGGAGCTGCGCATCTGGAAGCTGTTGATGTTCGGGGCTTCGACGGCCTCCTGCACAGTCATCCCGAACTCGACGACGTTGAGGAAGAACTGTAAGAGGTTCTGATCCTGACTGTCGCCGCCCTGTACGGCGAAAGCTAAGAAAGGCTTTCCATCCTTCAAGGCGAGCGTGGGCGTCAGCGTAACGCGGGGTCGCTTGCCCGGCTCTATCACGTTGAAAGGGCCGTCCCTTGGGTCTGTCACGAAGCTCTGCGCGCGCTGGCTAAGGCCAATGCCCGTCTGCCCTGCGATGACGGCCGGAACCCACCCGCCGCTCGGCGTCACGGACACGACCCAGCCTTCTTCGTCCGCTGCCTCGACCGAAGTCGTGCCCGCGTAGAAGGCTCGCTTAAAATCATCATCCGATGAGCGTTCGAGAGAGTTGCGGCTGACAGGCCGGACTGTGTCCTGAGTCGGCTTAGGCGTAGAGTTCGGCGTAGCTGCTGGTCTGTTGTTCCACTTCTCAAGCAGCGAGCGATAAGGGTTCGTCTGATTCTGAAACGGATATGGATCGCCGGGGACTATTGTCGGATCATTGCGCTCCTGATTCAGCAGCCGGGCGCGTTCTTTAGCGTAAGCTTTGGACAGCAGCCCTTCTATGGGCTCGGCGGGTGGGAAGTACGGGTCGCCGTAATAAAAATCGCGGTCGGCGAAGGCCATGCTCATCGCTTGATAGACGGTATTGATATAACGCGCGCTGTTGTAGCCCATCGCTTTGAGATCAAAGTTTTCCAGAATGTTCAGCGCCTGAAGCATGGCCGGCCCTTGAGTCCAGTGTGTGAGCTTGTAGACTTCTATCCCGCGATAAGTTGTCTTGACGGGCTCTTCGACGCGGACTTTCCAGTTGGAGAGGTCTTCCGTTGTGATCAGTCCGCCCTCTTCTTTGACGCCGCGCGCAATCTCCTGTGCGATGTCGCCTTTATAAAAGCGGTCGTATGCGGCGTAGATTGCATCCTTGCGGCTCTTGCCCGCACTGAGCGCCTTGGCTTCAGCCTCGACCAGCTTACGAAGAGTCGCGGCCAGTTCCGGCTGGCGGAATATCTCTCCCGGTTCGGGAGCTTCACGCTTTTGCCCGAGGTGCGGCAGCATAGTAGCGCGCGAGTAACGCCACTGCTTTAACCATCTCTTCTCGCGCTCGATGGTGTTTGAGAGTTGCGCCTCTATGGGATAGCCGTCGGCCATCTGTATCGAAGGCTCAAGCACATCTTTGAGACTGAGCTTGCCGTATTCTGCGAGCATGACGAGGATGCCGCCGGGCGTGCCGGGTGTGACGGCCGCGAGCGGGCCATATTCGGGCGGGTACTTCATCCCCTTGGATTTGTAGAACTCTGCGGTCGCACCCTTTGGGGCTGCGCCGAGCGCGTTGATGCCGATCACTTTTCCTGTGTGCGGGTTGTAGATGAGCGCCTGCGTCTCGCCGCCCCAGGAGAGCGTGTCCCACATCGTAGAGGCGGCGGCGATCATCGCGCAGGCGGCGTCGACGGCGTTGCCGCCCTTCTGGAAAGCAAACGCCCCGGCTGTGGCCGCGAGCGGCTTGCCCGTAATCGCCATCCAATGCTTTCCGTGAAGTGCAGGCTTTTGGGTTCGCTGCGCGCAGAGCCGGGCAGGAATCAAGAGAAACACTATCGCGGCGAGAAAAAGCGTGCAGAGTTGCTTTGCCTTTTGTCCAAGCATTCTGTTTTCTTCCTGCGAAGCGAAATTTATAACCGGCTGATTCAAGCGCTAAAGCACTAAGCGTGAGCGAAAAAATTTTTACTGTAGAAGAAGGTGCGCGGTCAAACGCGCGCAGCTCTGCATCATGATGCAGAGCTGCGCGCGTTCGGGTGAACAGCAGCAACTGGCGCAGTTTCCTTACGGACGACCGAACCTAGACCGGTACTCGGGCGAGTTCATAAAGCCGTTAACCAGTTGCCGATAGTTATTCGGGTCAGAATTGAACGTGTTAATCCAGGTCTGATAGAGAGCATCAGGGTCACGTCGCAAGTAACCGAAGTACTCCATGACGACGAAGGCCGGGATAAAGTACTTAGAGGTAACTTCAGGGCTTTCGGCGACCGCCCTCAAGACCTCCGCCCTTGTTTTCCCGTGCTGCTCCATATCCGTGATTAACTGTTCCTTGTTCGAGAGCGTGACGCGCGCCGCCCGCTCCAATTCGTTGACGTAATCTCGCGGCTGAGTCTTACTGTCGTACCTGTTCTTGAACTCCGTCCGCGACATAAAGTCATTGATGAAGGCGACCTTGCTCGCCTCCTTCTGCGCTTCGGTTTGGAAGCCGCTGACCGTGGACATGTCGAACATGAACTCAAGGTAGTTGGGCTTGCGTTCGAGACTTCCCTCGTAGAAGCGATAGAGGAAATACCCTCTATCCATGAACTCCGGCGAGCGGTAGAAGGACGAGCTGACTTCGATCCGGTCGCAACGTGTGTCGCCCTGCGGGCAGTTGGTCAGGATGTTGTGCCAGTCTTGCAGCCCCTGCGGCTCAGGCTCGCGATCAAGGAAGTCCAGGTAGTGCTCGCGTATAAAGAAGTCCGTCAAGTCAATCGGATTCGAAGCATTCGCGTTGCTGTCGTTATCCGTGATCGTCAAGACAGCAGAAGTGCGAATGCCCAAAGCCATCCCGCTCGGATTGCCGAGCGTGAAGTTAAAGCTCTCCGTCCCTTCAACATAAACGTCATCGATGACGGGTACTTCGAGCGTCTTGCTGCTCTCACCTGCGGCGAAACGCAGCCTGCCCAGAGTCAGGATGTAATCACAGCGCTGCGATGCGATGCCGCCAAAGACATCGCAGTTGTTTAATCCCGCCGTGTCTGTGGTTGCGTAATCAACCGTGGCGGCGTTTGATGCGTCCGGGCGCGTGACCGTGATAATGAAATGCACGCCCCCCTCGGAAAGACCGTAGGCGGTCGCATCCAACTGCACGCCGACCGGATCATCGTTGACGATTGTGCCGACGCCACGACCATCGTCGGCGATGCTCGCGTTGGTCTGACAACAAATGTCTACGAAGAAGGTCTCTGTGCTTTCGACGGCAGTATCGCCGTTGACCGTGACCGTGATCGTCTTACTGGTTTCACCCGGAGCAAAAGTCAACACGCCGCTCTTTGCCTGATAATCCGAGCCAGCCGTCGCCGTGTTGTTGGCCGTCGCGTAACTGAGCGTGACCGTCTGGTTACTGACAGAGGAAAGCGTGACGGTAAAGACGGCGTCAATCGTTCCACTGTGCCCTTCTGTGACCGTCGCATCGCTGATTGAGATGCCCGGCGGTGCGGAGGGCTGATCGTCGTTGGTGATCGTCCCCACACCCTGACTGTCACTGATGGTCGCGTTCGTCGGGTTCGACAGATTGACGGCGAACGTTTCATTAGATTCAGGAACAGTGTCGCCGTTGATTGCAACGGTGACAGTCTCCGACGTGTCACCCGGAATAAAGGTGAGCGTGCCGCTGGCCGCTTGATAATCCGAGCCAGCCGTGGCCGTGCCGTTAGCGGTGTCGTATTTGACCGTCACCGCCGAAGTGTGTGCCGCTGAAAGCGTGACGGTAAAGGTGGCATTGGTCGTTCCGCTGTTGCCCTCCGTGACCGTCGCATCGCTAATAGAAATCGTCGGCGTGGGTGGCGGAGTAACGCTTTGACACCCCAGATTACCGACGACCATATAAGAAGCGCCCGTGTAAGGATCAACCATCCCCAGAGTGCCCGTCGTGTCAACGGCCGATTGGCTCTTCACCGTCTCGTTACCATTACCGGAGAAGGTTCTGGCGATGAGCGAGCCCAGGATGTCGCCCGCATCGGGACTGCCCACCTTGCTCGCGGAAAGCACAATCGTGATTATGCCCGTAGCGGGATCAAAGCTTCCGCTATCCGCCGCGCCGATCTTATTCGGCGTGCTGGTATTGGTCGGCACGGCCTCGACCGTAGTCACTGTGCCGTACTCGAACGAGGCTACACCTCCGTCGGAATTCATGCCGACATAGTACGTGCCTGTGAATTGGGCAGCCGATATGTTTGCCGCCTTGACCGGATAATTCCAGAGGATTCTCCACTGGCGATTGGGCACAAGGAGACTCAGATCGGCCACCTTCAGCTTGAATATAAGTTTGTTTGCGCCAGCTTCGACGCGGTCGGCCACAAGGATTTCCAGTACGTCCAAATCCTTGTTGGCTGCCGGGCCGCCCTTCTGGTCATTCGGCGGATCAGTCACCTCTCTGATGCCCGCACAGGAATCTCCCATAGGCTTGGCCGCTACTTCGTTATTGCCGCACGATTCGCCCTGCGCATTAACGGCCACCACCTTGTAGAAATAGACAGTGTTGGGACTGGCCGTCGTGTCGTCATACTTGGTCGCTGTCGGCCCGACGTTGGCGAGTAAAGTTTCTCCGCCGCTGGTCGTGCCGCGCAGGATTTTGTAGCCGGTGATCGGCGAGCCGCCGTCATCGGACGTTGACCAGCTTAAATGAACTACAGAGCCGTCGCGCCCGACAGTCACATAAGGCGCGCCGGGTTTCTGCGCCGTGGTCGTCGCGGCTGTGTCAGGCCCGAAGAGCCGTCTGCCGCCGGTCTGTCGCGCAATCGACGCCAGAGCAGTGTAGGAGTTGCCCGTCGCCTCATACGGAGCTTGCACACACGCCGGCCCTGTGCAGCCATCGGCATAGCCGACGAGCACGCGCCCGTCCTCGTCAACGTCTATACCGATAAAGTCGAGCAGGTTGCGATGCGGAGGCGAGCCGCCGCCGAGCCAGATGCCGCCTCTTTGAACAGGATCGTTCGGCGTAGCGTTGACGGTCGTCCACGTCACGCCGCCGTCATAGGTGTGCGCGATGTAGAGATACCAGACTCCGGGGAACGCGCGATCTTCAAGTGAACCCTTGGCCGCTGTGCCCAGGAAGGCAAAGGCTGCGCGGTCGTCATCGCCTGCAATTACGACCGGAAAGACTGAATGCTCAATCCCGGCGATGGCTCCGACATCAAAATTGTTCTTCCAGGTCTTGCCCTGATCGTCCGAGACGGCGACCATCGCCGTGCCGTCGTTGAGCGAGTATCCAAAGTAGACCCTGCCGCCAGTGACTTTATCTCCACGACCGAGACCGACTGCGGGGTCGCTACCGGCGTTGCCGCTGTTGGGTACATGACGTACTTCCCATGAAATGCCGTTGTCTTCCGAAGTGATCACGGCCTGCTCCGTTCCGCAGCCCTTGTTCGGCACATGAACCGTGCCGTCAGGCGCAACCTTGGGATGCCCGTGCAATCCGCCGCATTCCGCCAGCGTATAAATCGGCACGGTTGGCCCAAAGGTTATTCCACCGTCATCGCTGCGCGTACAATTCGCGAGGGCTATGTCCTGCGAGCAGTAGTAAACGGCGTGCGGGTAAGAGCCTGGCGGCTTCGGAAAAGGAATACCGCCGGGCAGGTTATGATACGGGCCAGCGCCTATGCCCTGGTGATCGACGCCCGATGTCAGGCCGCCGCCCTGGCTGGGAATCCAGGTGTCGCCATCATTGTCTGTGACTGCCAAGAGGCTCGTAGTGCCGGACAGTTGTGAAGAGAGCGTGCGCCCGACGTTGGGATTAAGAGGATTGTATCCGTGATCTGTAAACAGAATCGGGTCTAGACTGGTGACAGCGTTCGGCGCGCTCTTATCTTCCCAGAGGGCGCTCGGTGAAGAGGGGCAGGAGTCGTCGAACGTCACACGAAACGTCGTGAGACCAGACTGGTACATCGCCCTGCCCGTCTTCCAGTTAACGCCGATGGATGGCTCACCCGCATCAGTGCCGTTACCCCCCGACGGCTTTGTCAAGATGGACGGCGGGGGCGTAAAGATTCCGTACCTTGGCGTCGAGCCGGTCGCCTGTGGAAGCGGCTTGGGCGTCGGCTGCACCACCGCTGCCGCCGAAACCAATTCGATTTTGCCATTAAAGGGGACAGTGGGCGAGACATCGTAGGGGACGACAATCACTCTGTAATCACCTGGCAATGCCTGGAAGATGGCGACCTCGGGCTTGGATGTGCCGGGGCCTTGCGCCACTTTAGTAATTCCGTCCGGCTGATAGACGTAGAGGTCGAAGTCGGATGCGGTGTTTCCAGTGGTGGTCGTTCCGTTATCCGTCCAATCTATCGTGATGACGACGGAGTAATCTGTGGTATTCCCCGCCGGTATGTCTATATGCAACGCAAATTCATCGCAGGGCGTTGCGGGTGAGCAGACCGGTGGATTCTCGCCGACGGGACTGGTCGGGTTTGAAGTAGCGAACGGCCCGCCCGTATAGTTGATAAGTGGATTTGCGGGTGAGAGTGTTCCGCTCGATGGCGTGCCTGCCTGAACCAGTCGCGTCACGCCTAGAGCGACTAAACAAAGCACCATCGAGACAAGTAACGTCCAACGCATCCTGTTAAATTTCACGACGCGGCGACTGCGGCTCTTCATAATTTGTGGATCCCTTCTGGCAAAGCTGAGATTAGATCAGCCCATCATCAAAGTTCGTCCAGCGGCATGTGGGGCAAGCGATGAACGACCGGCTAAAGTTGTGCTGCGCGTGTGACCCGGCGACAGCTCTTCCTGAATTTCGATACAGGAGGCTGCGCCCGTCAGGCGAGCGCATGTCACTCGTTGGCGAATCAATGCTGATGTTCGATTGAACATCTTAAATGGTCGGGTGTACGGCGAGTTGGTCGGGTGCAGCGGTTGTAGAGGGGGAAGCCGCTAACAGTCAAACGCCGTTTTTTCTCGGGGAATGAAAGATGAAAGCTATCACTACCATCATTCTTTTGTCAAACTGATGCCGTTATATCTACGCAGCGGAAGAAGGGCGCTTTGACTCGCACTCTAACCGCGCGCCCGAAGCGTTGTACAGTGTGGCAGTTATTCGCCTGTTATTTATTTGAGGCGCTGAAGCGATTTCAGAGCCAGCGTCTTAGACTTCTCGATCCTGGTTTTGGCATCACCCGGCCCGCCGACGCTGACCCTCACGATCTTGTCTTTCTTTAGCACATAGATCGCGCCCATCAAGTTGTTTCCCATCCATAAGGCTTCGTCGCCGAGGCCGGAGACGGGCAGCGGCTTGTCTGATTCCTCTCGCTCCTCTTCTTCGCCTCGCCCCTTCTCGCGCTCGATCTTCTCCTCCCAGAAATCTCTTATCACATTGCGGCCCGGACTTTTCGCGGCACTCCGAATCACCTGAAGGTGAACGGAAAGATTCTTCGAGCCGTCGGTGGAGAGGACGGTGTAGTAACACTGCGAGAAGATAAGGCCGTCACTTGTATGGCTGCTGGGCGCGGCAGACCGCACGGGCAGTCCCTGCACGGACTCGATCTCCGACTTCTCTATGAGGGCGCATACGTCCTGCAAGGCGTTCGCGCCTGTGTCGCCTTCCGCCGAATTTGCGACCGGCGCAGGCCCTGCTTCGCTCTTCACTTCCAACGAATTTGCAGGAGAGGCGGACGCTGTCTGTTGCGTGTTGGATGGCGCAGAATTCGCCGCGCCCCCGGATTTGGATTCGCACCCATCTGCGAAGAGAGCCAGGCAACAGATGAGAGCAACGCTAATTTTGACAATCATTCAAGAATCCCCCTACGCCTTCAAAAGCCCTGTGGCCGCGCCAGAGTAAAATTTGTCACAGGCTTTTGAATAACCAAAGCGTTCGGACTAACCGATAAGATTTTCGTGGGGGCGAAGGTCTGCATTCTACAACGGAAGGGAGGGAATACTCACACGTCGCCTTGGTTCAAGCCGGGCATCCGCGAAAATTTCTGCGAAGGCGTGCCTGGTCTGGTTCGATTTAGAGGATGACAACGCCGATGCCGCCCCACTCTACGGAAGCCCTGTGCTCTGTACGATACTGGCTGGACAATTCTGCCCAGAGCCTCGAAACGCAGCAACGCGCAGATGTGTGCCAATCGGAGTCAACAATATCGTGCAATCCAATAAGCTTCGGCTTCAACGACTGGGCCAGCATAAAGTCGCTCCGGCAGCCTCTATAACTATGATCGCCATCGATAAAGACCGCGTCGTATTGATCGGCTAGCTGCGCTTTGAGAGAGGGAGATGTAGAGTCGGCAGTAACAAGCTTCAGTGGTTGATGAAAACGTTGCTCGGCGTCTTGAAAGGTTCGCATCAGTTGGGGAGCAGGATTTTTCTCGATGGCAGTGATCTCGATGGTGCGTCCCTTTTCAAAGAACGTCCTGGCCAAGTGCCATTCCACTCCACCTTCCTTCGACCCGATGGTGAGCAATCGCGACACATTCATTTTCAGAAGCCACTCTACCCACCATCCGAACTCCTCCGGCTTTTGCTCCATGCGCGGCTCAGTATATCCTTCGTAAGGCAATGGCCGAACCAGGTCAGGCGGCGGCGGGCAAGGTCTCACGCCGGATTCCCATCTCCTGAACGCGGGCTCGGCAGTTTTACGCCAGAACTGTTCGTGGTAAGGGTGCTCTCTGAGGTTATCTATAAATAAGCAGGTCGTCTCCTCTTTCCTGAAGACCATTCCGGGCCAGGTCTCCACACCTCCGTAAAACTGTGGAACGTCGCTGGTGTTTCGTGAGAACAGATGCGCGTTGCGCATCCAGAAGTAAGTTCCGCTGTAATGCCAATCGGCAAGGAATTGATGTGAATGAAAGCGTCCCTGTCGCTTGAACGGGCCGGTCATGGCGAAGCGCTCCAACTGCTCGCGAACCGTCAGCCAATCATCCAAGGAGACGCGGTACTGAACTTCCGACCAACGCCTCACCGGCAAAGGAATTCTAGGCTCGTACTTGACTCCCTTCGCGTGACCATAGAAGGTGACTTCGTCCGGGTCGTCCGAGGCGATCATCTGCATCATCAGCGGAAAGGTGATGGCTTCGCCACGCTCGTCGTTCCTGGCGATCACGAATTCAAAGCCATGCCCTTCAAGATATTCCTGTACCTGTTCCGGCTGCACCGAACGATCATCATGGACGATGCCAATAATTCGTCGCCCGTTAAAAATGTCCAGGCGGCTCTTCAGTTGATCCAGATTCCAGCTCCACATCGCCCCGCGCACGGGCCAGATATGGTAGATCAGATTTCGCCTTGGCATTTTGGTAAACGGCCAGACATCCGCACCGGGCTGCGGCAGCGTCTCTGTTCGAGTACTGCCTGGCCTGCGGTCAGTTTCCCCGTCCGATGTGCTCAAGCCCTCCGCTGCGTTTGGCAGAGCCGTTGCTGCTGCTTCTGCCGTCTCGGTCAATTGAATTTTCCTGAGCCTGGCCTGTCCTCCTTTGACGCCCAGAAAACAGTAGCCGCTTTGCAGGTGGCCTTCGGGTATGCGAATCGCTGCGATGCCGTTGACGAGAACTTCCAAAAGACGGTTGGCCCAACGGAAAGACACTTTCTGCCAGACGCCGCGCGCGATGCGCAGATGGCCCAGCACACGATTGTGCTTTGCCACATAACTCGCTTTGGGTTCGCAAACAAGGTGATACGAATTCGCTTTTTGATCGGTCTTCTCCTGTTGATGAATCTTGGCTATGAACCAGGCATCTCTGTCGAGCCGTAGCTCAAATGAAAGCTCTACATTGTGGTACGACCGCACGCTGACGAGACCCGTCTCAGAACCCGGAGCACTTGAGAACTGTTTCAGGAGCGTGACCTGACCGTCGTCGCTCGCCTGGGCAGCATCGCCATAGCTGTGCCATTCTTTGAAAGGCGTCAAGGAGACGTGCGGTGTCATTTCCTGAAGAGCTTGTTCGGCCATCTCCGTAGTCACTGTGGATAAATTCATCGCTCTCTCCTCCATTGCCGTTAAAGCCTGTGCAGGGTCTGTCTCTATCGCCAGGCAAGTTCGTATCACATGGGCCAGGCGGTCGGAGTAGGAATGCCCTGTCAGTCTCGCGCGACTTTTTTCCAGCAAGTCTCTGCGATGAGATTCGTCGGACAAGAGTCGCTCAAGCGTCATTAACATCGAGCGCGCGCTCTCAAAAGTCGGGAGTTCCGGAAACACCTCCATGATTTCGGGACGTGGCTCTGAGAGCACGAGCGCGCCACAGGCGAGCGCCTCGTAAATACGCGGGTTCATCGAGCGCGCGCTGATCTGCTCGCGGTTAAAGTGATGTATGTCTCGAAAAACATTTAAGACCACATGGGTCTGCTGATAAAGCTCCGTCGTCCTCTCAGGCGGAACATTGGTTGCGGGAGCAAGCCTGCGCAGTGCCGGAGACTTCCATGGGCCACCCACCACGTAAGAGAGCAGCCCCGCCCCAGCCATCTCGCCGAGCCAACGCTCGCGGGTTTCGTTGTACCCGCCGATAAAGCCCGCCTGATAAACGCGCGGCAACCCGCCATCTCGGTGAAGATGCGGATCAAAACAGACGGGCAGGTAGTGCGCGTTCTTGTGTCTTGAGAGCGTGGTCGGGTCATTGACGAAGACGGTCTGAAACGCGCCCGACCAGCGAGCGGTATCGTCCACCTCGTAGGGTTCGTCAACGAGCCACACTGCCGTCCGGTAACGACTGAACCTGCTGCCCCACTTCTGGACAAAGCGCCTGCCGTGAACTACGAAGATCAGGTCCGGCTGAAACTGCTCCACCTTCAAAGGCAATTTCGGGTCGTCCCACATAGCGCTTTCGTATGTCACTCCCAACTGCGCTGCCCCATGACGCAGCCCCGTGCCGAACACTTCGCCGCATGTCAGGAATTTGTAGTTCACGACAAACACTTTCGGACTCACGCTGGCGCAGCCGTGTCCGTTGCCGCCACGCGCGACATTTGCGGGCACGACTACTCCCGCCTTTGCAGCATCCGGGATGAGCTTGTGCGACGCGCCGTTTCCGTTTGGCTCGACCGTCAATCCGGCTTGGGCCAAGACCGTATTCTCCGCCGCCCTGCTCACTGCCTTTCCGGCTCGCGCGCTGAACTCCTCCAATGTCATCTTCGGGAAAGCCGTCAGACGACTCACGCGGCTAAGATTAAAGACCTCCACGCCCCGCTCCCTGAGGGACTCGCAGAGTCGCCTGTACTGTCCATCAATCGTCGCAAGCTGGCGACTCAA
>DATLMN010000185.1:0-11914 GCA_035537255.1 Pyrinomonadaceae bacterium
TCGGCGTTCGTGGCCCGTTGTCTGTCAGAGGTAGGAACCGACGCCCGTTATCGGTAAATCGAAAATATACTTAGGCTTAGAGCGGCGCGTCAAGGCCGCACGTGCTCACTTGCGTGAGATGTGCCGAACTAATTGATGGCCGCTAGTTTTTTGGCGCAAGATGTGGGGCAAGTGCGCTATAATCCAAAGCTCCCGGCTTACATTCCAACTCAGGGCAAAAAGATTGGATACACAAAACGTTAATAAGAACAAAGATAAGCGACTGCTGATCGTTGACGACGACGCCGATATGCGATTGCTGTTGGCAGAGTATTTTCGCCGTCTGGGATTCAATGTTGAAGAGGCGGAGTCCGGGGCGGATGCGCTTGATCCTGCGGTCTCCGGTCGGTTCGATTGCTTTATCTTCGACGTTTCCATGCCGGGAATGTCCGGGCTCGATCTGCTGCGGCGCGTGCGCGAGCGCGGCGTCCAAACGCCCGCCATGTTTTTGACCGCGCATGATGCGATTGACGATAAGGTGGCAGGGTTCGAGGCCGGAGCGGACGATTATCTCGCCAAGCCTTTTAGCCCGCGCGAGCTGGAAATACGCGTCGAAGCGTTGCTGCGCCGCAGTCCGGCCATCGAACAGTCCGCCAACGGTCAGGAGCGCATACAGGTCGGCGATCTGGTCATAGACAAACGGCGTCACGAAGTATCGCGCGCGGGCTCGCGCGTGGATTTGACGCCGCTTGAGTTTCAGATTCTGGAACTCCTGGCCTCCGAGCCCGGACGTGCGTGGTCGCGTAACGCTCTGCTCGATCAGGTCTGGAGTACAGAGTACGAGGGCTATCAACGCAACATCGATCCGCATATCAACCGGCTTAGAAAAAAGCTTGAGACAGACCCCAAGAACCCGCATTACGTGCTGACCGTGCGCGGAGTGGGTTACAAACTGAACGAAGCTCTTTAAAATTTTTTCTTCCGAGCGAGGGGCGCGCCGTACTCTTACTGTCCCGCTCGCCTCTGTGCCGCTCCTTTAACACTTCTGCTTATGGCAAACTGTTCTCCCTCCATCATGCGCAACATTTTATTCACACTGCTCTTCGCCGTCTCAATGGCCGCGTTCGCTCAGATGGTCACGACTCCTTCAGCGGCACAGACGCAGGCTTCAGGCCCGTCCGCTTTGATCCGTTGGAACATACGCACGAGGGCCAGGCGATTCCGGCTGCAACTGGCACGCGATGCCAGATTCACGGACATAGTTTTTGATCGCGCCATAGAGGGCAGGGAATATCTTGTGACGGAATTGCCGGCGGGAAAATACTTCTGGCGCGTCGCGCCCGCGACACCCGAGACAGGGACTTTTACCAGACCCGCTCCCATAGAGATCACCATCCCGACCGTGATCGCAACGCCCACGCCTCAGCCCAGGGTTACTCCCACACCAATAGCCCCAAGGGTCTTATCGCCGGGCGATAGCGGATGGCGCACGGCGACAGGCGATGTCAGGCAGCCCGTCGTTGCGCCTCTGCGCAGCACGTCCGATCTAGACCTGGTCGGCGTCAATTCCGACGGCATGGTTTATGCCATAGACGGCTCAAACGGCGTCGCGCTCTGGACTGCGCGCTTCAGGCCAAAGGCCAAGACCGGCGAACCGACGGGCAACGGCGGCGCTTCTCCGTTTACGCCCGTCATCATTCGTGGCGACGCGGGGCTCGCACATGTCGTCAGCGCGTTCGAGGGCGGCGTGCATGCTCTGAACGGCGCGACCGGGCGCGAGCTGTGGCGCACAAGCTTGCAGGGACGCGCGGCGAGCGGCGCGGTGGCGGACATCGACGGCGATGGTAAGCTGGAAATTATTATCGCAGAGGATAACTCGCCCGCGCTGGCGATTCTGAACGACGCTGGAAAGTTCGTCGCGGAGGTCAAGCTGGATGCGGCTGTGACGGGAGCGCCCGTCCCTTTCGTCAATAAGGATGAGCGCGGCATTCTGCTCTCGCTCGAGAATGGTCTGATTGATCTGCGCAGCGCAGTGGGCGAGCGCGTGCGCGCCGTCAAGCTTGATACAAAACCGACGACGCCGCCAATCGTGGTGCAGGGCACGCAAGGGCCGCTCGTTCTGGTCGGCGTCGAGGGAAATCTGATCGCGCTCAACCTCGTGGATTTGAAAGCGCTCGGGCGGATCGAGACGGAGCATGATGCGCCGCGCGGCACGCTCAAGGCCGTGGATTTGGACATGGACGGCAAGCAGGAGGTCGTGATGATTACGCGCCTCGGAAAAACAGTCGTGGTCGGCGCTGCCGATGGAAAGATCAAGTGGTACGCGCCTGGCGCAACCGATGCCGCATCTGCCGCCTTTGCGGACGTGAACGGAGACGGCGCTTTGGATGTGCTGGTCGCCGGAGGAAATTCCTTCGCCGTAGGATTCTCTGGCCGCGACGGCTCTTTGATCTGGAAGGCTGAAGAGGGAGGAACCAGCGCGCCCTCAAAGAGCCAGACGGCTTCCATGCGCGGAATGGTCACGGCGACGGCCAGCGACGGCACGCGCGCCATTCTGGTCGGAAGCGATTCACAGCGCACGGGACTGCGCGCCGTCGATCTGCCGCGAGGCTCTGTCAAAACTGCTATCCGCTAAGATCGACGGTCTCAAAAAAGTATTGATGGAATCGAAGAGAAGGAGAACAACGTTTTGATACTCTGGATTATCGCCGTGCTTCTCGTCGTTGTGTGGGCCGGGGGAATGATCTTACATAAAGGCGGCTTTATACACATACTGCTTTTGTGCGCCATCGCGCTGATCGTCGTGCAACTGGTCGCGCTGCGCCGGGCAGTTTAGCGCCGCTTTCGTCATTGTTGGCCCAACTTTTTAATCAAAGCAAAACCAGGAGGCCGTCTTGATCCTAAGACAGTCTCCTGGTTTTTCACTTATCACTGTTGCAAAGGCAACTGGCCGCGTCTTCTCGGACGAGAGAGCTTTAATTAACAGCAGATTGAAACGGGATGCTCCTCCGCTCTTTAAGGCTTGCCCCCTCCTAGAATACCTCTGATGCGACGGGCGGCTTCGTCTGCGGCGTTACGAACCTGTCGCTCTGTTCGATTATCGTTGCGGCTCGCGCGCGAGTTATCGCTTTTGCTGTTCTTGTCTCTTTTACCTGAACGGTTGGACGTTCCGTCGCCGGAGGTCGAAGTCGAGCCGCGCTTATTGCGCGCCGCCCGGCCACCATTATCCGAGGAGGCGGTGGTCTCCTCGCCTGTGTTCTCGGTCGAGGTCGTTTCCGTATTGCTGTTCTCCTGTGTGGTCGCGGTGTTCGAGTTGCTCTCATTACTGTTATTGGCGTTCTTCTTGGAACAACCGATGGCGGCAAGCATAGTGACTACTGCGATGGCGATGATGCAGAATCTACTTTTCATCTTTGATCGTTCTCCTTACGATTGCGGCTCTACTGGGGTTCGCAAAGATAGCTCGTTGACTCTTCTTCATGCTCCGACGAGACTGTCCGGGGCCCAAAGATTCTAAAATGGCGAATCACTATTATGCGATGTGACTGCGGAAATCAAGTGTTCATTTCGCCTTTGGGCCGCCTGCGGCCTGTATATTAAGCATTCGACCAAGCGGTTGCCAATAAGAAAAAGAGGGCGCGAAAACCCTTTGGCCGACAGGGAAAGGCCGTATAAGACTTGCCTCTACAGGCAAACTCCGGCAACAATGAGCCTCGTTGGAGCATCAATAGCTATTGAGCTAAGGAGAGCCGTCTCGCTTCCCGTAAGCCCTGGGAAAAATTCCCGCCCCTGAAAATAGTTTTGAGCGAAGGAGCAATCATTTTATGAAACACAGGCCCTCTGCAATAAAGCTGTCAGGCAAAGCCTGCGCACTCTTACTGCTCTTGGTCGCCGCCAACGCGTTGGTCTTTGCACAGGTGAGCGACGTGCCGCGACAGACCATCGCGATCACGTACCCGCTAGATCAGACCATCAACGTCAAGTTTCGCGGCACGACTAGACTGCCGCGCCTCAAAGGTGAAGCCAAGGTCAAGCGAGCCGGAAGGCGCGGGACGCGCGTCGAGCTGAGCATAGAGAATCTGCCTCGCGCTTCGGAGCTTGGCGGCGTCTACACGACCTATGTCCTGTGGGCCATCTCGCCGGAAGGCCGCGTCGATAATCTGGGCGAGATCAAACGCAGCGGCAGTATGATTATAGATTCAAAGCTGGACGTGACCACTCCGCTGCAAAACTTCGCTCTGATCGTCACCGCCGAGCCGCATTTCCTGGTCCGTGGGCCAAGTCGTATGGTCGTGCTCGAAAATCTTCCGCCGCGCAATGCGAACGGCGCTGAGGTGGCGACCGTCAACGTGCAGTACATGGGCAACAGCAGCGATTACTTTAATGATCCGCGCGTGCCCGAAGTCGCCGACATCGATTATCGCAAGACGCCCGTCTCTCTGCTCGGTGCGCGTCAGGCCATCAACCTCGCGCGTTATGCCGGAGCAGAGCGCGAAGCGCCAGAGGAGCTGCGCGCCGCGCAGGCCCAGCTCACGGAAGCCGAGAACGCCTGGCGTATAAAACAGTCTGAGGCGGAAGTGGACGCTATCGCTAGGAATGCCACCAGCCTCGGCGCTCGCGCCGAAGAGATGGCAGAGACACGCCGCACCGCGCGACAGCGCAGGGAAGAGATTTCGCGTCGCGACACCGCTGTCCGCGAAGCGGAGCAGACGGCCGCCACCGCCGGTAAAGAGATTTCGGATTTGCGCGCAGCCCTTGAACGTGAGCAGCATGCGCGTGAGCTGGCAGAGCGAGATGCGGCGAACGCCACGCAACAGCTCCGCGACCTGCGCACGGAAGTAGCGCGTCTGCGCGACGAATTGCAAACCGTCCGTGCAGAGAGCGAAGACGCCCGCGTCAAGCTCGCGCGCATAGAGGGTGAAAGACAGGCGCTCGCCGCACGCGAAGCAGAAGCGCAACGCCTCACGCAGGTACGCGCCGCCGCCGCGACGCTCAAAGAAACACTGTCGCGCTTTGGCACTGTGCGCGAGACGGCGCGCGGGCTTGTCCTTGTGCTGCCCGAAGCTGTCTGGGCCAACGCTCGCGCCGCAGAGCTTGCCCCGGCAGCAAACGCGAAGTTAGAGCCGCTCGGCGCACTGCTGGCAAACAATCCCGATTACCAGATCACTATTCAATCCTTCACGGACAATCGCGGTGAAGAAGCTGCGCTCCAACAACTGACGCATGAGCGTGCGCAGGTCCTGGCCCAGCAATTTGTCGCCGCTGGCGTGGACGGCGCGCGTATTCAGGCGAGCGGCATGGGCATCAGTAATCCGGTCGCTTCCAACACCAAAGCGAGCGGACGACTGCGCAACCGTCGTACAGAGATCGTGCTCACACTGACGAGCGCACAGAACACAGCAATCAATCAGTGACATAAAAACAGTGACAAGTGACAAGTGACGAGTGACGAGATAAAATCACTCTCTTACTCGTCACTTTTCACTCGTCACTGCTCTCAATATGTCGCTGCTCGAAGTCATACAGCTTATCGGTTACAGCACAGGGGCAGCGCTGCATCTGTGGATGGGTGCGCTGCTGTGGCGTCGTCGTCGCGCTCTCGTCAGCGTCGAGCGCGTCTTGCTGGCGCTGACCATCGGGTTCGGCGCATGGCATGCCAGTAATCTGGTCATCACTTTACACGGCATGCTAGGGCTCGAAGGTGAGCGTTGGGCTATCATGCTGCGCGTGGCCGACACGCTCGCCGTCACGAGCATTACGCTCTCTTACTCTTTTCTCCTACACGTTCATCTTCACCTGTGGGCCAGCTCGCACGCTCGTCCCCTCAAGCGCGGCGAGCAGCTTCGTGTTTATCTCTCCTACATTCCGGCGCTCTTTCTAGTCATCGCCGTGCCGCCGCTCTGGCTCGGCGATTATGCGCCGATGACGGAGAAGCTTTCTTATCTGGTGTTGCCCTTCGCGCTGTGGGCCGCTTATGTTTTATGTTTTATCGCGGTGACGGACTTGCTCATCGCGCATCGCTCGACCGCGATGGAAGAGCGGCGCGCGATGAGAACTCTGGCCGTCTCGTTTATCGTCATAGGGCTGCTGCTCGTAGTGGTCTACGGAGTTGGTCTGGGCCAGGGAACGACCTTGGGGCTCTATCTAAAGACGGTCGCCAATCTGGGCTCGCTCCTGCCTTCGGCGCTGATCGCTTACTACATCTATCGGTATCGTTACCTTGAATTGATTATCAAGGAGAGTTTGATCGCGGCCTCTTTCGCGGTCGTCGTGCTGACGGCTTATCTCTACGGCATACGCACTCTCGGGGAGTGGCTGACGGCGCGTTACAACTTGCGCGCAGGCATCGTCGAATCATTGCTGATCCTGGCTCTTGCGTTGATGGCCGCGCCCCTGCGACGCTGGATCGAGAAACGCTTTCACAATCTTTTTCAGCGAGAGGCGACGCTGTACCGCGAAGTCGTCGCGAGCATCGCCGCGCAGGCGGGACAGTACAGGCAGTTGCCGGAGCTGCTGCAATTTGTCGAAGCGCGTACGGCCCAAGCCCTTGGCCTGCGCCGCGTGCGTATTCTGGTCAATCGCGATGATGAGGGTTCTTCTAACGGCTCTCAATTGATTGAATACGCGGAAGAAGAAAGGGAAGACGCGGCTTTACTCGATTTGATGAGACGCGTGCTTGAGCAGGCAAAGGCGCAGCAGTGGACGGCCATAGAGAGCGAGCGAGATTTGCACGCGCAGGGATTCGAGATTGCCTACGCCCTACGACGTGAAGACCGCACGGTAGGATTGATGCTGATCGATGCCGCCGCCGATGCTTTGACGCCGGACGCGCGCGCAGTGCTTGAGGTGCTGGCCGGACAGGTTGCGATTGCCATAGAGGATTGCCGACTGGTCGAAGAGAACGTGTGGCTTGAGCGACGGCTGGCGCAGGGCGAACGGCTGGCCGCGCTGGGTCAGATGGCCGCCACAGTCGCGCACGAAGTCCGCAATCCTCTCTCGGCCATCAAATCCATCGCGCAGGTGATGCGCGAGGACGAACAGCTATCGAGCGAATACGGCCGCGACCTTAACCTGATCGTCGGCGAAACGGATCGACTGAGTCGCAGCGTCACACAATTACTGAATTATGCGCGTACAACTCCGCCTGCCATCGCGCCCTGCCGCGCGGACGAGTTGGCCCAATCGGTTACAGAGCTTTTTCGCGCAGAGGCCGCCGCCGCCTCAATTGAGTTGGAATGCGTAGCGACGACAGCGCAAGAGCTTGACGGCGTGCGAGCAGCGGCCACGCGCGACGCGCTCTCGAATCTTCTGCTCAATGCTTTGCAGGCCACACCCGCGAATGGGCGCATACGTATAGAGACGCGCACGGACGATGCGAATCTTCTCTTTACAGTCACGGACAGCGGCCCGGGCATCGCGAAGGAGTTGCGCGAGCGTATCTGGGAGCCGTTCTTTACCACACGCCAGCGCGGCACAGGGCTAGGTCTAGCCATCGTGCGCAAACGTATGGAGGACATCGGTGGCACAACCCGCCTGCTCGCCGACGGCGAAGTCACCGAGGGCGCACGCTTTGAACTGCGGCTGCCTCTCAGAGCGGAGTGAGCGACCTTAACTTTTCCATTCTTACTGAGAGCAGTTTCAAAGTTGCTCCCTTTCATGGCACGCAAAGTGCTGGTGAGATCGCTTTTGGAGAATCCTTCATGACGCAAAGGACAGAAGAGGAATTGAGATTACTGATCGTCGACGACGAGGAAGCCGCGCGCTACGGGATGCGGCGCGCCTTGAGCGGCTTCGGCTATTCGATTGAAGAGGCCGGAAGTGTCGAGGCCGCGCGCGAGCACTTACAAAAAGAGCCGGCCGATCTGCTCATGCTGGACGTTAATCTGCCCGGCGCAAGCGGCTTGGATTTCCTGCGCGAGCTGCACGGCTCTGAAAGCGAAGCGCCGCTCGTCATCCTCATCACAGCTCACGGCTCTGAGCGTATGGCCGTCGAAGCCATCAAGGCTGGCGCGCATGATTACTTAGCCAAACCCTTCGAGGTCGATGACCTGCGCCTCGCCGTCAAAAACGCTTCTGAGACCATACGCCTGCGGCGCGAGAATCGCAGCTTACGTCGTCGCATAGAGATCGAGGGCACTGTTCGCGGCTCTCTGATCGGCGCATCGCAGGCGATGGAGCGTGTCCGCTCGATGATCGAAAAGGTGGCCGAGACGGACGCGACGATTCTTGTGCGCGGCGAAAGCGGTACGGGCAAAGAGCTGGTCGCACGCGAGATTCACGAGCGAAGCACTGCGCGCAGGCGCGGCGCGTTCGTCGCAGTCAATTGCGCCGCGCTGCCTTCCGAATTGATCGAATCCGAGCTGTTCGGCCACGAAAAAGGCGCTTTTACGGGCGCTGCCGCACGCCGTCAGGGAAAGTTTGAGCAGGCCGACGGCGGCACGCTTTTTCTTGACGAGATCGGCGATATGAGCCCGAACGTGCAGGCCAAGCTCCTGCGCGCGCTCGAAGAGCGACGCATTGAGCGGCTGGGCGGCAACGAATCCATCAGCGTCGATGTGCGCATCGTGAGCGCTACACATCGCCCGCTCGAACAGGAGATCACGGCTGGGAATTTTCGCGCAGACCTCTTTTATCGCCTGCGCGTCGTGACCATAGATATTCCGCCGCTCAGAGAAAGGCGCGAAGACATACCCTTGCTCGCAGGAAACTTTGTGCGCCAGGCATCGGAACGCTACGGGCTGCCGCAACGTGCGCTTGGCCCAAGCGCTATGCGGCGACTGCTCGAATATGAATGGCCCGGCAATGTGCGAGAGCTGCGTAATGTCATCGAGCGCGCAGCTATCTTAGCCGAAGGCGATGAGCTGACGGCGCGCGACCTGCCCGAAGAGCTTCACAACGGTAAGCAGACGACGGAAGCGCCGATGGCGACGAACGCCGCCAACGTTGCGGAAACGGACGGCCTTGTTGTGCCGTTTACGGCTGATTTCCGCGAAGACCGTCGCGAGTTCGAGCGACGTTACATCGCGCGCTGTCTTGATGAATCGGGCGGCAATGTGACGCGCGCCGCCGTCATGCTCGGGATGCACAGGCAATCTCTGCAACACAAGCTGCGCGAGCTGGGATTAGCGCGCCGCTATGTTTCCGTGGGACAGGAAGCGCCGCCGGATAAATCCGACAACTGAAAGATAAAACCCTTAGCCTCAACCGGCTGAGCCTCAAGCAAACCCGTCTGAGAAATAGAAAATTTTGATGCCCGCGCAGAATGTTCTGATCGGCATGGGCATTGCAATGTCTGTTCTACGCAGATTTTGATTTTTAACAAAAGTATTTTTCATCATCTGCATCTACAAGGAAATTTTTGTACGGCTAGTATACCGTCGATGAATGAAAAGACCATGAAGTTATTAGGCAAACGTCAAATCGCTGTCCCGCTGCTCATCCTGCTTTTTCTCTCAACGACTTTACAGGGTTTGGCGACGACGCCCCTTGCGCCGTCGGAGGAGAAGACCACTGCTGTTGCGCCTGCGCGGCATCTTATTATTTGCGTCGACGGCGTTGGCTTCTCTTTGATCGAGAAGATGCGCAGCGAAGGACGCTTCAAGCAGTTCCGCGCGCCCGGGCGTATGATCGCGCCCTTTCCCACTTTGACCAATGTTGCGATGACGGAGATTCTGACGCCCGTCGGCGCAGAGCCTGCTGCGGGTTATGAAGACAGTTTTTTTGATCTGGAAAAGAATCGCATGCGCGGTGGACTGCTGGATCGTTTCCGCAATGAACAATTTATCAAGGGCACATTCCGCGAGCTGTTCGATTATCACCCCTCTGCGATCAAAAGCGGTCTGGGCTATGCTGCGCCGCCTGTCAGCACATACGTTGAATCTCTCACCGATCTGGTTCGCTTACAACAAAAATTTCGCGCCTCAAATGACCCAGTGTTTTTCGCTTACACGGGTGCGACGGACTCTCTGGCGCATCTGGGTGGCGAATGGCTGCTGCGCAGTTTTCTCTCTCGCCTGGACGATACCGTGACGGACATTATCCGCGACAGTCCAGTGCCGGTCGAAGTCTCTATCTTCTCCGATCACGGAAATCATTTTCGCAAGTATAAGCGTGCGTCTTTGAAAGCTGCTCTGCGGCGTGCAGGGATGCGACTCGAAGGCCGCGTGCGCGATGACAGGAGCGTAGTCTTTCCGCAGTACGGATTGGTCGGCAGCGCCGTCCTCTTTACGGAAGAGAAGAACGAACCGCGTCTGGCACAAGCGCTCTCCGGTGTGCGCGGCGTCGATTTCACAGCTTACGAGTGGGGCGGAGTAGTTTATGTCGTCGGGCATGGCGGCGCTCTGGCCACGATTGAACGAAAGGGCGACCGTTACCGTTATCAACCATTGAAGGGCGATCCGCTTTCGCTGGCCGAAATTGTGGAGAGGTTAAAGTCTCAGGGCAGAAGTGATGCCGACCAATTTATTGCGGAGACCGATTGGTTCGAGGCCACGCGCGACACTGATCGCCCCGACGCCGTGGCACGCATCTTCTGGGGGATAAACGCTCCCATACGCAACCGCGCCAATCTGATCGTCAACCTTGAAGACGGATACTACACGGGAAGCTTTTCGCTGGACATCTTTGCTTTCCTACAGGCGACGCACGGCAATCTAGGCCGCGAACAGAGCTTCGGCTTCGTCCTCAGCACGGGTCAAGACCTGCCCTCGTACATTCGCGCCGCAGATGTTTGGCGCGCCATCGGCTCACCCCATCTACAAAAGCAAGCGGGACGTGAAGCGAGCGCGAGCGCAAAGTCTTCAGACGCGACAAAGAGCCGCTAATAAAAGCGAGCGGTTAGGATATTCAAGTCAGATTTAAACAGGATAGACAGGATAAGCAGGATAAAAGCAAAGCTTCGGCAAAGTGATTTGAGATTCAAGCTTTCAAATTTAAAGCACGATTGCTTTCTTTCTGTTTTTTATCCTGTTCATCCTGTCTATCCCTGTTAATTCCTCCCGGCGTTTCCTCATTGCTTCGGAACAACCCCTACGTATAGACTTGTCACCTGTAATCGCACAACAATCCCTGACAAGAGGAAATTAACAGAGATGAGAGCGCGCCTTGATGCCATTATCCAGCGTGAGCAGGCGGAGTATCTTGAACACTTGCTTCCGGCCAGTACGGGTCTCGTCGCGGAGATGGAGGAGTACGCCGCCGCGAACAGAGTGCCGATTGCCGACCGCGAAGTGGCTCTGTTTTTGGAGATCACCGCGCGCGCCATACGCGCCCGCCGCGCCTTGGAGATTGGCATGGCCATAGGCTATTCGGTTGTGCATCTGGCACGCGGCATGACGGCCGACGGCCTCGTCGTCACCATCGAGCCGAGCGAAGAGATGATTGCTCGTTCGGAAGATTATCTTTCACGCGCTGGTTTGAGAGAGCGCGTGCGGATTGAGCGCGGCCGCGCGCTCGAAGTCATGCCGCGCCTCGAAGAGACTTTTGATCTGGTCTTTATAGATGCCGTTAAGGAAGAGTACGGACAATATCTTGATCTCGCGTTGCCGTTGCTGCGCGATGACGGCGTCATCATCGTCGACAATCTGTTGTGGGGCGGACAGGTCGCGGGCGAAATTCGCTCGCCGGATCAAAAGGCTTCGACCGAAGCGCTGCGCGAGTTCAATCAAAAGTTCATACGCCATCCACAACTGCGCGCCGAAATACTTTCAATCGGCGACGGCCTGGGCTACGCCGTCAAACAAAGCAACGCTGCTGCGTAGCATCAATCGCTCGTAATAAATAGTGGTGCGACTCTGCGAGAGAGTACACACAGCCGCTCTCCTTATGACGATTCTCAAAGACAACCAGCAGACACGTCAGTTGGCGGCCAGCGCAATCGCACGCGGCGGCGTAATAGCATTTCTCACGGACACATTTTATGGATTGGGCGCAGACC
>DATLMN010000186.1:0-6888 GCA_035537255.1 Pyrinomonadaceae bacterium
TTCGGCCAGATTCAGCAGGTCTTCGCTCTTGACCTCTTTGGACGCGCCCTTCTCCGGTTTCTCCGGCGGCGCTTCGGCCGTGGCGGTCGTCGTGGTCGCGGTTGTTTCCGCGCCGTCCCCGTTGGCATTACTGTTGGCAGCCGCCGAGGAGGTGCGTGTGCGTGGTGTACGTTGTGACATTTCTATTCTTCTCTTCGGCGGCGCTTCTCCCTCGAAAGGGGGGGCCGCCACTCCGGTAGTGTTCGGTCATACGGCCCTTTTGATGGCCGCGTTGTTGTCAATGACGTTTTAAGCCTAAATTGGTGAATTGGGATTGATCTCGGTTCGTCGCAGGTCAGGAGCAGGCGCTCGGTATAAGGGGGCGCTCACTACACATTCACAGGCGAGGGGGTGATGCTGCTGCTCTGACGAATTGCGTCTGCAAAATTTCGTTATCTGGTACGTGGGCGTTTCAGTTCGGCATGTTTATGATGCCCGAAGCGCCACGCGCGTGGCCTCATCAAAAAAAATTCGAGATAACCAAAGGGGTATATGGATTTTGGATTGCCGATTCCGGATTTTAGATTAACGAGCGGATTGAGTAAAGCTGGCGCGCCCGCCTTTCAATCCCTCGCCGAAAACCCGGAAACTAACCTCTAAAACCGGTCGTCCGTTCTTCGATAATACGCCATGTTTCTTCGCGCCCGCGACCCGTCGTGGCCGAATAAGCAATGACTCTCTCGGCGTCCATCGTTCGCCGGACGCGTTCCAGACTTTTACGTAACTCGTTTTGAGAGAGCTTGTCGGATTTCGTAGCAATCACCACGCGGGGCTTCGCATTGGCTATCAGCCACTCGTTAAGCTGTAAATCCAATGTTGTGGGTTCGTGACGCGAATCTACGATCTGAATTGATAACACAAGCCCCGGTCGCTTGGCAAGGTAGTTTGTCGCCATCTCGCCCCAGGAGGCGCGGACATTTCTGGGAACGCGCGCAAAACCGTAGCCGGGCAGGTCGACGAAACGGAAACGGTTATTGATCAGAAAAAAGTTTAAAGCCTGTGTGCGCCCAGGCGTGCGCGAGGTGCGCGCCAGTCCGCGCACGTTCAAGAGCGAGTTGATCAGGCTCGATTTGCCGACATTCGAGCGGCCCAGAAAAGCAATCTCAGGCACAGAATCCGTCGGCCAATGCTCTTCGGCAAACGCGCTTTTGATAAACTCCGCGCTCGTAATTTTCATAAGACAGGAACGAAGGGATGAAGGATGAGGGATGAGGGATGAATAGGAAAGCATTCAACGTGAATCAGCATTCCTTTCATCCCTCACACTGCCGCCCTCATCCCTTCGTTGCGGCTTCTGCGCGCGCCGCCGTAATCATCTTCATGCGTTCGCGCATCATCGTTAAGCGCTCCTTGGCGTCTGGCATGCGCATCACCAGGCGTTCAAGATGCTGAAAGGTTTGCGGCGAGCTGAATTTCTCGCGCGCCTCCTGTAGGAACGGCTCGATCTTGGCGAAGACCAGTATGTGCTCGCCGTTCGCGTCGTTGAACATCTGCTCGTCTATCGCGCCGTTATTAACAAGGGAGGCGGCCATCTCCCAGTACGAAGTCACCATGCGGTAGTAAGCGCTCTTGTCGCTCATCACTGCGTCGATGATGTCCTGAAGACTGCCGGGATTAAACTCTGCGGCAAACCAGTCGCGCGCCTTGCGCATGACCTCTTCGCGTCGAAGCTCGTATAACCTCAGAATCAAATTCGCTTCTTCCTGCTTACTCATGTTTTTGATCTCCTATGGACGGGCGGCGGACGCTCTCGCAGTCCCTTTCGCAGACCATCGACACCGTTGCCGCTTTTGTTGTTTAGCTTTGCTGTGAATGATATGACGGCCTGAGGCCGGATGGCAATTTGAGGCGAGGGAACTGAGCTTTAAATTTGAAGCGGCGAGCGTGTACGGAAATTTTTCCGGCGCGCTCGCCGCTTCTGTTGTGGATTATTCGGCGATGGTCTGGACGCCCTGCGTCGGCGGTTCGGTCGTCCACAGCGGAGGCGTAGTTGTGTCTTCCGCCGTCACCGCGCCAGCGCTTGTCGGGCAGGCGTCTTCGAGCGCGAGCGCCAGCACCTCGTCGATGTTCTCGACCAGATGAACGTCCATCACTTCGCGCACTTCTTCGGGGACTTCGACAAGGTCTTTTTCGTTGTCCTTCGGAAGCAGGATGGTGTTGATGCCGAAGCGATGCGCGGCCATCAGTTTTTCCTTGACGCCGCCGATGGGCAACACCTTGCCGCGCAGCGTAATCTCGCCGGTCATCGCGACGTTCTTACGCACGGGCACGCGCGTCAGGGCCGAAGCCATCGCGGTCGCCAGCGTTATCCCCGCTGACGGGCCGTCTTTCGGGATAGCGCCTTCAGGAATGTGTATGTGCAGGTCGCGCTTGCGTATATGATCCAGGCTCATGCCCAAGCGTTCGGCGCGCGCCTTGATACAGGTCAGCGCGGCCTGCGCCGATTCCTGCATGACATCGCCGAGCTTGCCCGTTAAGGTCACGCCGCCGCGACCCTTCGTGAGCGTGGCCTCAATCTGTAAGACCTCGCCGCCGATCTCCGTCCATGCAAGTCCGGTCGCCAGACCGATCTCGCTTTCCGCAGCCACGCCGTGCTGGCGAAAGCGCACGGGCCCGAGCATGTCGCGCACGCGCTCTGCCGAGACCACATCCTTAAAGGCCTCGCCAGCATTCTCCGAGACCAGCTTGCGAGCGACTTTACGCATGCAGGAGCCAATCTCTCTCTCCATGTTGCGCACGCCGGCCTCGCGCGTGTAATGGCGTATGATCTCAAGCAAGCCCTCTTCCGTAAACTCGACCTGTTCAGCCTTGAGGCCATTGGCCTCCGCCTGCTTCGGCACTAGATGACGGCGTGCGATCTCAAGCTTCTCGCGCTCCGTATAACCGGAGAGGCGTATGATCTCTAAGCGATCCTGAAGCGGCGGCGGAATCGTGTGCAGCACATTCGCCGTCGCGATAAAGAAGACGCGCGAGAGATCGTATTCAACATCAAGGTAGTGATCCTGAAACGTGTTGTTCTGCTCGGGGTCTAAGACTTCAAGGAGAGCCGAAGACGGGTCGCCGCGAAAGTCCGCGCCGAGCTTATCGACTTCGTCCAGGAGGATGAGCGGGTTGACCGTTCCGGCCTTCTTCATCATCTGAACGATCTGACCGGGAAGAGCGCCTATGTATGTGCGGCGATGGCCGCGTATCTCAGCCTCGTCGCGCACGCCGCCCAGGGAGAGACGCACGAATTTTCTGCCCGTCGCTCGCGCGATGGATTTACCCAGAGAAGTCTTGCCGACTCCCGGCGGGCCAACGAAGCAGAGAATAGAGCCCTTAGGATTTTTGACCAGCTGGCGCACGGCCAGGTATTCGAGGATACGATCCTTGACCTTTTCCAGCCCGTAGTGGTCTTCGTTTAAGACCTCTTCCGCTTTCGCAAGGTCTTTGATCTCTTTGCTCTTCTGTTTCCAAGGCACATTCAAGAGCCAGTCGATGTATGTGCGCGAGACAGTGCCTTCGGCGGACATCGGCGGCATGGCTTCCAGCCTGTGCAGTTCCTGCATGGCCTTCTCCTTCGCCTCGTCGGACATCCCTGCCTCTTCGATCCGTTTCTTTAAATCCTCTAGCTCTGCCTTCTCGTCCTTGCGGCCAAGCTCTTTGTGAATCGCCTTGATCTGCTCGTTGAGGTAGTACTCCTTCTGCGCTTTCTCCATCTGGCGCTTGACGCGCGTCTGGATGGTGCGATCAAGCTGGCGCTTCTCAAGCTCCGTCTCAAGGAGTTCGATCAAGCGCGAGAGGCGCGCCTGTGTCGAGAAGATTTCCAGCAGCCCCTGCTTGTCTTCCACGGAGATGCGCAGTTGCGAAGCGAGCGCATCGGCCATGTGCGAAGGGTCTTGATTACGCAGAGCCGTTTGCAGCGCGTCTGTCTGAGCGTCAGGGGCAAGGCGCAGGTGTTGTTCTACCAGTTGGTTGATGCGTGCGACGAGCGCTTCGACCTGCGCGCCCGTTTCGCTCACCACGGGAGCGCGGCGCACCAGAGCCGTGAATGCCCCGTTATTATTTTCGACGCGGACGGTCGTGGCGCGCTCACGCCCTTCGACGACGACCTTGATCTGCCCGTTCTCCTGGCGTTGCGATTGCAGTATGCGTCCCAGAGTGCCTATGCCGTAAATCTGTTCGGGCACGGGCTCGTCTACAGTCGCATCATGCTGCGTGGCGAGGAAGATTGTGCGGTCGCCGGAAGCCAGAGCCTCTTCGAGCGCGCGGATCGAGCCGGGGCGTCCGATCTTGAAAGCGACTTTGGTGAAGGGAAAGATCACCACGTCGCGGATCGGCACCATCGGGTAACGGGCGATGTCTAAAGGAGTGCGGTCTGAATATTCTTCCATAACTTAATTTAACTCTCGTGTCTCTGCGTTCAATGACAATCTGCGAAGAAGGGCGAGACGGCCGCGTTTGCGCCACTCGCCCCCTCTAGTGAGCAGATTTAATTGTAGACCATTTCAGGCCCATGCGCCACTAAGCAAATAAAAAAGGCGAAAGAAACGATTAATCTCGTTTTGCTTTCGCCTCTGGCCTATGTGCTTGGATTTTACGCCGCCGCGCCGTCCACGCCCGTCAAGCCTTCGCCGGGGATAGCGCGCCGTCGCTCGACCATCTCGGAGGTAATGACGAACTCCTTGATGCGCTTCTGGCTGGGCAGGGTGTACATCGCGTCCAGCAGCAGCTCTTCGAGGATCATCATCAGTCCGCGCGCGCCCACCTTTCGCTCGACCGCCTGACGCGCGACCGATTTCAAGGCGTCGTCCGTGAATTTCAGCTTGACGTTGTCAAAGTCGAAGCGCTTCTGATACTGCTTGACGAGCGCGTTCTTCGGCTCTGTCAGAATCTTGATGAGCGCGCCCTCGTCCAGCTCGTGCAGCACGCCGCACACGGGGAGACGACCGACGAACTCCGGAATCAGGCCGTAGCGGACGAGGTCTTCGGGCTGAACGGCGGAGAGCGCTTCCGAGTGACGATGCGCGCCGGATTTGACCTCGGCCTGAAAGCCCATGGACTTGTTGCGCAGACGTTTTTCGACGACCTTCTCAAGGCCGACGAAAGCGCCGCCACAGATAAAGAGAATATTCGTCGTGTCGACCGGGAAGAACTCCTGGTGCGGGTGTTTGCGTCCGCCCTGCGGCGGAACGTTGGCGACCGTGCCTTCGAGGATTTTCAGGAGCGCCTGCTGCACGCCCTCGCCAGACACGTCGCGCGTGATCGAAGGGTTCTCGTCCTTGCGACAGATTTTGTCGACTTCAGCTATGTAGATGATGCCCTGCTGCGCGCGCTCGACATCGCCGTTGGCGGCCTGAAGGAGTTTGAGGATGATGTTCTCGACATCCTCGCCGACGTAGCCTGCTTCCGTCAGGGTCGTCGCATCAACGATGGTGAAGGGAACTGAGAGCATGCGCGCGAGCGTCTGTGCCAGAAGGGTCTTGCCTGTCCCCGTTGGGCCAATAAGGAGGATGTTCGATTTCTGAATCTCGACATCACTGCGTCTGCGTGCCAGCTCTATGCGCTTGTAATGCTGATAGACGGCGACGGCCAGTCGCTTCTTGGTCTCTTCCTGGCCGATGACGTATTCGTCAAGAAAACTTTTGATCTCGCTCGGCTTAGGCAGAGGTGGACGCGCAGCTACCGATTCGGCCTGCTGGTCGTCCGTGATGATCTCGTTGCAGATGTCTATACATTCGTTGCAGATGTAAACGGTGGGGCCCGCGATGAGCTTCTTCACCTCGTTCTGCGACTTGCCGCAGAAGGAACAGCGCAACGTGTCATCAGTTCGTCGTACCATAAGCGTCTCGGAGGATTTTGGATTTTAGATTCTGGACTTTAGATTAACGCTTCGGGAAAACTTGAATCCTGGCTGTCGGAGCTAACAAATTCCTACGCTCGTCAATCCAAAATCCAGAATCTAAAATCCAAAATGAGCTTATTCGCGGTGCGCGATCACTTCGTCAATGAGTCCGTACTCTTTGGCCTGGCTCGCGGACATGATACGGTCGCGCTCGACATCGCGCTCGACTGTTTCGTAAGACTGTCCCGTGTGCTTGGCGATGATCTGCGATGTCAACTCGCGCATGCGTATGATCTCTTCGGCCTGAATGCGTATGTCAGTGGCCTGGCCCTGCGCGCCGCCCGAAGGCTGGTGGATGAGTATGCGCGAGTTGGGCAGCGCGAAACGTTTACCCTTAGCGCCCGCCGTCAGCAGGAGCGCGCCCATGGAAGCGCACTGGCCCACGCAGATCGTCGTCACGTCGGGGCGGATAAACTGCATCGTATCGTAGATCGCCATTCCCGCAGTGATCGAGCCGCCGGGGCTGTTGATGTAGAGGTTGATGTCTTTCTCAGGGTCTTCGGCTTCGAGAAAGAGAAGCTGCGCGACGATCAGGTTGGCAATCGTGTCGTCAATTGGAGTGCCCAGAAAAATGATGTTGTCTTTTAAAAGGCGCGAGAAAATGTCGAAGGCGCGTTCGCCACGCGACGTTTGCTCGACGACCATCGGGACTAAAGCCATACTCAGACTCTCCGAACCTTTCAACTCTTATCCGACGAAGAAGATTGTGCTTTCGCTTCCACTTCTTCGCTCGACTGATCCGCTTGCGTCTTCTCGCTGTCAGCTTCGGCTACTGCTTCCGTTGACTCAAGAGGCGTGGTCTCTTCGACCGGTTCCTCTTCGCGCCACTCCTCTTCGCTGACCAGCGCATTTTCAACAATCAGGTCGAGCGCTTTGCGATTGCTCAACCTATCGGCGATGCTACGTTCGCCTCCTTGCTTTGTCAAGGCAGCGCGAACTTGTTCCGGTGTTTGACGCGCGCTCGC
>DATLMN010000187.1:0-23702 GCA_035537255.1 Pyrinomonadaceae bacterium
GAAGGGGAAGCCGTGCAGGCTATCGTCTGGCACGAGCGTGAGCGAGCGCGTCGAGCGCGATAGATTGTCCAGCACAGAAGGCAGTTGCAGCAGGTTGCTCAAACGCTCCGCAATCCGCCGCGCATTTTCTGTAAGATCATCGAGCGCCGCGCCTGATTCTTTCTCATGCACGGGCGCTTCTACGGGGCGCTGGCCGAGGCCGCGTGACCTCGCCCCCGTGATCTGCGCAATGATTTCGTGCCACTGCCGGACGAGTTCACGCAGCTCTATGCGCGTGGCTGGGCTTACACTGAAGTCCAGCTTGAATCGGCTCTGCCGTACGATGACGATTCGATCCGGCAGCACAAGGAAAGAGATGGTCGCGTGCCGCCGCTTGCGCTGCCACAGGCGACGCCAGAAAGGTTGGCCAGGCGGCAAGTCTCTCCCTAGCCATTGCTGCGGGCGCAGGCCAGTTGCGACTTCCGGCATCTCCGTGGGCCCATGCGTCTTTCGCTCGGCTGTAATATCTCTATACCGATCTATGATATGCAATAGCTCATAAAGCTGCGCGGTCAACTGTCTGCGCAGGCCCAGGCGCTGATGCCACGGCGCGGCGGACAGTTCCTTCTTCATACGGCTGAGCCTGTTGACGAGCGCTGCCAGTTCTTCCTCTTCGGCTGTCCATTTGTTGAGCAGAAAGAATGCGCGGTCTTCTCTTTCAAGCGAACCGGCCATCGCGCCGAGCAGGCGCGCGTTTTCCGCCGCCAAATCTTCCTGTAACACCTCGTCGCGCCCAAGTTTTAGCCGACACCAACCGAGCAGACGCTGCGCCTGCCACAATTCCGGCAGCAGGCGTAAACGGCGCAACTCCGTTTGTGCAGCCGTCAATAATCTCTCCGCCTCGGCGAAATCGTCCCTGTAGTAAGCCAGCATGCCTGAGAGGACGTGCAGGCGCAGCTTGATTAACATCGAATCGGTGTTGGCGAAAATCTTTTGCAACTGCGCAAGGTAAGCGGCGCACCCTTCTAAGTCGCGTCGGCCCAGCAACCAGTGAAAGCCCAGCGCCCGTTCTTCAAAGAACGCAAGGTAGTTGTCCGACTGCGGCAGGTTGAGCGGATTTACCCCGTCGGCAAAAGCGCGTGCCGCGCGCTCCCCCATCACGGCATCATCCGTTTGAGGCTGTTCCGAAATAGATTGCTTCTTCGGAGTTGTCTCGCCGAAGCCCCATTGCTCGGTGACGGTTTCTGCAACGGGCACGCCGTCGGCGAGCGATTCGGCGCGCGCCAAGGCGAGTTGCAGCAGCCATTCGGCGCGGGCCACCGCCGCAACGTCGCCGATCCTCTCTGCATGTTCGAGCGCCAACTTCAGGTGACGCCGCGCGTCCAGCGTTTGATTTAAGAAGATGAGCGCTTGCGCAAGGTTGAGCGTAGCGGCGACCGCCGCGCGCACAAATCCTCGCCGCACGCACAGAGCCAGCACCTGCTGAAAGCATGCGAGCGCCGCCCCGAACTCTCCCTTGAGCAGATCAAGCCTTCCTTGCAGCTCAAGCGTCTGAACGAAAAGGGCTGGCCCGATCTGCTCTTGCATCTGCTCCTTGAGTTGATTTAGATACCCGGCAGCGCTCTCCAATTCGCCTTTCTCCAACAGCGCGTTGGCGAGGGCGAGCGTGAGCGGCGCGACGGCCTGTTTAGCCATCTCCTGCGGGCCTCTGTAGGCAATTCCGTCCGCGCCCCTTTCTCTGGTATGTGCCAGCCCGCGCTGAAGCGCTTCTGCGGCCTGCCCGTACTGCCCCAGCGCCGCGAGCAGCCGACCCATGACGAAGTAAAGCAGAGCGAAGATGGTTGCGCGGTCGCCCTCGTCGGCGTTCGGCCAGTGCCAGCGTCGCTCCCATGCTTTGAGTCCATCCGTCTTGAAACTGATCTGCGTGACATCTTTGTTGCCCTGGCACATCTCTCCAAGCAGTGACTGGGCCTTGCGCAAACATCCGCGCCCCAGAGCCAGATCAATGCGCTTGACTCGCAGCAGGTCTGCCCAGTAAACATTGCCGGCGGCGCTGATCTGATTGATAGAGATTTCGAGCAGTTGGTCGGCGGCCTCCGCACGCCCGAAGAGGCGAGCCAGATCGGAGAGGCGTTCAAAGACGACGAAATCAGCCGCCTGCAATTGCGCGCCCGCCGCTACGCCATAGTCACTCGTGGCGAGCCGTTCGCTCACGGCCTGCGCGTAGTGTTGCAGCGCGGCGGCAAAATCGCCGCTCCGCCACGCGTCCTCAGCCTTCTGCGCCCCCGCCTCCAAACGATCAATCGGATCAGCACTCAAAGCCACACCTCAATCCGTGCTTGTCCACATTGCTTTCTCTGCCGTTCATTATGTGGTGATGTTATTAACCAAGCCTTCAAGGCCACATATCGTGTTCGTTATTTACTCCTGTGACGCGTACGTATGGTTTGCCGCGCACGTTATCCAAGAACTCTATGCTCTTCACTTCAAAATCGAGTTGCATTGCGCCTATTGGTTTAAAGATCTTATTGAGGATGAGAATCACCTTTGTGTCTTTAATCAGGCAGGCGGAAAAGGTTTTATCCTGAGATTTGGTGCAATCTTTCCATTGAATCTGAAGATCATAAATGTCTTTTTTTCGATCTTTAGTACTTTGGCCTGAAACTTTCTTGTTTCCCAAATCTAAGCGATACCGTGGCACATCGTTATTGGCTTGTGCGATCTGACGCCTAGCATCATTCGCGTGGACTTGGAGTCCATTCGCCGCGCTGGCATCAGCCTGATCTAATGTCTCTACGGGGACTGGCGGGGGACTAGGAGTGATCTCCTGCTTACGTTTGACCGCCAGAACGATCAACCCAGAGATAAGTATAGCTATCAGCAAAGCGATAGCTCTTAGCTGTTTGCTCCACCTTGGCGTAGCAGAAACCTTATCAACTGCTTCATGCTCTTTAGCCTGTAAAGGGCCTCGCACCGCAACGCCTTGCTTGGCTGAAGAACCCCCGTTAGACCCCGTTGCCACTTCTACTTTCCGCGCAGGTGGCGATGTTTCGCTCTTATCTCGCTGTGCCTCAGTCACATCTTTTTTGAGTAATGCCTTGAGTGTCGCAGCCAACCGTTCCAGATGCGCTTCAAGTGGAGGAGTCAGGGCGTCGAGCCAGTGGACTGTTTCAAGAAAAAATTCCAACTCCTTTTTGAAGGCCACGGCTTCAACGCGAAAGGGGATAACTGCTACACCCTTCCTGAATGCATGATGAACTTCGCGCATCACGTCAGTTGACTCGCTCGCGTTGGCAGACCAGATGAGCACAGTGACCTGACTTTCGGCGATGCCGTCCATCACCGCAGCCGCCCAATTGCAGCTCGGCTGAATATCTCTGGGCGCGATCCAGCATCTGATGCCGCGTGCTTCCAACGTCCCGCAGACGGCATCGGCAATCGCCTTATCCTTGGTGGAATAGCTGATGAACACGTCATGTGCCACAGCAAAAAAATATCCTTCCTCTGAGGTGAGCGGGTGCTACATATTATTAACACCCACTGGCCGCATCCTTCCCGAATTATTGACGCACGATGACGATCTGCGTATCGCGGTCTTCGTCATCGCAGTTGTCGTCATCGTTATTCGCACGGTTGTCTTCGTCGTCATCGTCATCGATGCACGGCACGAAGGGCCGCCTGTAGCCGCGCGGGTTAAAACCGTCGCCCAGAAGAAAGTGAGCGGGGTTGCCGTTGCCGACGAAGTAGCGCGGCTGGCGAAAGCCGCCGCCCGTCCCGCCTGTGTTGACGGCCTTGAAGGTGAGCCCTGCGGCCTTGTCGTAGATGACGGACGGTTTGAAGCTCGCCACGTCGCCGCGCGGCAGCTTGATGACACGCGCTTTGAACTGGCCGGAGATGGCCGCCTCCAAAGTGCGCTGCGGAGAGACCTGCCAGTCCAGGTTGTTTAAGCCCGGCGTGTCCTCAACGTAAATGAAAGCCTTGATCCGATTCGGCTCGCCGGGCGCAAGCGGCACGCCGCTGTCCAGATTGGAGAGGTCGTAACGCACGGCCAGATCGTCACCCTCGCGCAGTAGATTGATGCCCTCGCCTATTTTTCTTCTTCCCAGGGGGATAGTATCGTTGAGACGCGCGCTAAATTCGTCGAACATCGACGGGCGATTGCCCTGCGCGGCCAGCTCTGCCAAGGAGCTGTGCGTCGAATCCGGCACGGTTAAGTCCGCCGCCAACTTGCGCAGGCGCAACTCGTCACGCGGGCCGTAGAGTTGAATCAATTCTTCGGCGCGACGGCTCGCCATCTGGTATTCCTGATTGCGCAGCATCCCGTTGCACTCGTTGACACCACGACTCAAGTTCAGCTCTAGCTGCGCCTTGAAATCATCGGGAGCTTGCGCCAGGTCGCGCGCCGCCGTGCGAAAGTCGCCGCGACGCAAAGACTCAATCAACCCGCTGCGGTTAAGGTCTCCGGCGCGGTAAATACTGACGCCCGGCGACGGATTGACTTCGGCTACGAGTCGGCGCAGCAGGCTCGGGTCATTGCGCAGAGCCTGCGGCAACTCTTCATAAGCGAAAGAGAGTTCGCCCGTCGCCTGGTTGAGCCTGCCGCGTACGGTCGTTCCCGCGTGCTCGATAGAGATAGGCTCGCCCGTAGCCTCCAGCGCGCCGATCTCCATCTCATAACGGCCGTCCGCGTTCGCCACCTTGCGCAGCCGCAGCGCGCTGCCCTCGCGCAAACTGTTGGAGACATCTTCGGGCTTAACCCAGTTGAGGTTGTAGTTCTGCGCGCGCGCATCGAAGTTGCCGACGCGCGCCGCATAGCCCGATTCCAGAGAAGTCGTCTGAGCGCCTTCCGGCGTAATCCTCAGCCAGCGCTCAGAGCCTTCCAGCTTGACCATGAAGCCTTGATTGCCCGGCAGTTTTATCGCCGCTTCGACGCTCGGGTCGAGCGCGAGCGCTTTGGCAGGCTCGACGCTCATGCTCAGCCGACGACTGAGCGACGTGCCGACATCTATGTCGCGGCTGGTCCAGCCGACGCGAAAGCCATTCTCGGCGCTGCTGATATTCAAATCGCCGAGCGGCACTTCGCCGACGCGCGTGCCGATGTTGAGCCCCTCGCCGCTGTGCGAGACGTTGCGCGCGACCGGGTTGTTGGCGATCTCGCCGTACAGGCCGCGCATCTTCGCGCCTTGTTTGGCCGTCGCCGTCGTGATCGCCTCTTCGGCAGAGGTGCTGGCGAAGCGGTAGGTCGTTCCTTCGAGCGTCTTCAGAGCCGAGCCTGTGGACTCGCCGAGCGCGTAGTTAAGATTAGAACGGCGTGCAAGCTGCGCGACCTCGGACTCGGCCGAGAGCGCCGCGCGACCGGCAATCGTCTCCTCGCTCGCCAGCGAGACGCCGCCGATCAGCCAAGCCTCATTGCCGAACTGGCGATAGGTTTCGGATTTCAGATGCGGCAGCGATTCGGTCTTCGTGTTGTTCGCGCCGCGCTGATAAAACCCGACCTTGTCCCATGCCGTGTAGCGAAGCTCCGGTCGCTGCTTGACCCAGTCTGGAAACCAGTTGCCGTGCTCGACCGGCACGCCTTGCAGAAATCCTAACCTGGTCGTCTGCTCGCGCTGGTTGAGCCATGTGACGACGAGACTCCATTTCATGATCTCGTTCAGGCGCTCGTACTCCGGCTCGAAGCGCGCGATCTCGTCATAGTGATTGTCCCACCAGCCCAGGAATGCCGCAGACTCCGCGTTGGGCTGGGCCTCAATGCCCGGCTTGAGAGAGTTTGACGAAGCGGCGTAGACGCGCGTGGCCGTGCGCGCGAACAGCATGCTCTGCCCCTTGTCCGCGACCTGAAAACCTCTGTCCTGCGGCCCGAACCAGAGGCGCGTATTCGACAGCTCGCGAATCTCCTGTTTGTAAACAGAAGAGACCGGCAGCGCCGTCATCGGATGAAACTCTGTGATGTCGTTGGCAGGCGCGCTGCTCTGATAATTCATGGCCCAGAGCTTGGCCAGCAGGTCCGTGTAGAACAGGACCATGCCGGCCTCTGTGCCTTGCAGTTCGCCGTCATAACGCGCCGCCTGATAACCGTAGTTCTCGCCGATGGCCTCTTCAATCAGGTGCGCGATGAGCTTGCCGCGCTCGCCCTTGTTCGCCACCTCGCCGAGCAGCTCGAAAAGCGGATCGGGATCGTGGTTCGCCAAGCCTTCGCGTGCCAGCTTGATCTTCTGCTCAACGGAATCGCCTGCGCCGGGCATCCCGCGCAACTCTGGCAGGGCTGAAGAGTCCTGTGTGCTCTCCTGTGAATCGGACAGCGAGCCGTCGGAGAGGATGCTACGGATGCCTGGGCCAATAGTGCTGTCGAACTTCGCGGCCAGTTTCGCAAAGTCGAAGGTCGGGTCGAGCGAGAAGCCGCTGCTGCCGACCAGACCGCCCGCACGGCGCGCCTCTCGCAAATCTTCCTTAAGCGCGGCCTCCTCCTGCTCGTACTGTCGCAACAGTTGGGCCTTCTCCGCTTCGGTCTCGTACGTGCGGTTCTCCCAGCGGTTATTGAACGCCTCTATCTTTTGCTTGAGCGCGCTGCGATTGCCGCGAATCTTTGACTCCGATTGATAAAGCGCAGCGATCTCTTCAACGCGAATGCCGCGATATTTGTGTCCTTTGATCTTGCGCCCGCCGACGGTCAGGCCGTCCTTCAAGCTGGCGTAGGTCAGATCATCAACCTGAACCATAAAACGGTTGAGATCGTCCAGACTATTGATCTTCGCTTCGTAATAGCCTGCGGAGGAAGTGAACAGGTCTTTGACGCTGACGGGGTTGCGCCGCGTGAGCATCGCCGTCTGCTGCGTGGGGTCGTCGGCAGGCTTTAGCTCATAATCGAAGACCAGAAGCTTCGTCGGCATCTCGCCAAGATTCTTGCGCTGTTCGTCCGCGATGCGCGCCAGCCGCTCGTCGCGCTCGGCTGACGTGTCGGCGGGCACGAGCGCGAGCACCTGCCCGTTGCCGATGTAACAGGAGCGAGTATCGCCGTACTCGAAGTTGGCGACCGGTTGCATGTAACCGTGCCTGATCGGCGGCAGATCGAAAAGCGCCTTGTTGACCGCTTCCGCCGGAAGCCCCGAAGAAGAGACGGCTGTGAAGAGCAGCCAGTCGCGCATCTGATCCAGCCGCTCGCGTGGCGACAACTCCTCCAACGCCTCGCTCCGCGCGGAGAGATTAATCACGCGCGACTGCCCGACGGGAAACTCTTTAAAGGCAGCCGTAGAGTTCGCCGCCTGCGATGACCTTTGCGGAAAATACAGGTAGCCGATCAGGATGAGGGCGAGGGCGATGACTGCAAGGCTACCCAGGTCTAGAAACTTTTTCATGAGGGCTATCTCCAAGAGAGAGGACACACGCCGAAGACCCTTGACGAGCGAAAAGGCGCTATCACTTGTTACTGTTTTTCACCAACTGTTTATAACGTGAGACGTGAGCGAGCGCGTTCGAGTCTAGTTTGCCCGGCTGCTGTGCGACCCAGTGAACCAGCGCCTCGCTGTAGAGGCTAATGACATCTGCTTCGCGCGCATCGCGGCTTCCGTTGAGCGGCGCATGCGACAGGAATTTTTCCGCGCCCTCAATAACGTGCAGGTACTCTCGACGGCTGTTGGCGTCTACCATCTGACGAAACGCAGTGTCGCGTGCCTTGCGTACCCAGACATCGCGTGCGAGCAGCCCGCCCGCCACCAACAGGAGTACAAAGGCGACCAACACCTGCAACATGACGCGCATATCCAGCTCTGCAAGCAATGAAGCGCGTGCCGGTGGGCGGCGTCTTTCCGTGACGGGTGTGCCAAATATGTCGTCAAGCTCGTTTGGCGGTCCACTCTCGCGCGATGTCGAATCGTCATCGCCGCCGTAGTCGATTGTTTCAAATGGCATGATTTTATATCTCCTGATTCTGCCGACATCGCCTGCGTGTGAGTCGTGACGGATAATGTCGCGCCTTCAACGCACGACATCGAAGTAGGTGGCGAGGGCAACCCAGCTTGCGGGATCGAGTTGGCGCAGCCTGCTCAACAGTAACTCAACGTCTTGCGCGTTAAGCGTGCGTGCAGGCGTGCCGGGTTCGTGCGTCACCCAGTCCGGCGCGAGCGGCTCATCTGTGATGATCGCGAGCAACTGTTCGCGCCCGGGCTCGCCGGAGACTTGGAATGATTCGTAACGCGCGCCCGCCTGTGGCAGATAATTCATCCCCTCACGGATACGCGTGTCGGGCGCAAACCACGAAGGGCAAAGGCAGTAGATAATCCCCTCAGGCCCTTCATCGATCAGCAAGAGGTGGCCGTCGCGCTCCGATTGAATAGCCAGTTCAAGGCGGCTGCCGAGCTTGTAGCCGTGCTGCGCACCTTCTTGCGGCGCGCCCAGGCCGCGAAAGGTCGCACGCGATTGGCGGGCGCGCTCTGTATGTGCAGCCGCTATGGGCCAGATGCGGTCATTGAAGCTGGCGAGCGCGCGCAACCCTGTGAGGTCTGCTCTACCCTGTGCAGGGCGCAGCGTAGAATCACCAGCAGCAGGCACGGGCTCTGTGGCAGTTATCACCGGCGACTGCGCTGGCATGGCACTCTCCACGCCCGCATTGATCAACGCGCGGCGGACGCGCGGCAGCCATTCGGCAACCGGCCTGTCAAAGACTTCTATCCACTGGCAACCTTCCAGAAAGTATTCGACCTGCTCCGGGAAGCTGACAGGTTCGAGCAGCAGCGGCAAGTAAGGACGTTCGTACTTCCACGCGAGCATGATCTCCTGATTTACGCTGCGTGAACGTAGCGAGGCGTCCGAGCACATCAAAATAAAGACCCGGCTGAGCTTGATGCCGCGCGAAATATCTAGCGCGTAGTTTCCACCGACCTCAATCGTATGCTGATCTAGCCAGCAGGTAACGCCAAGCGCGGCGAGCATATCAACAATGCGGCGCACCTTATCGTAATCGCGCCGCGCATAGCTGATGAAGACTGCGGGCGGAGACGTGGAGGCCAACTGTAGGACGTGGGAGTCGGCTAACACTTGGGTTTATTGATTGACGGCGCAGTAGGCGGCCCCGCGCGGCGCGTCTGTAATATAAGTGAAGCGAAGGCTGAAGCAGGCGCGGGCGCACGCCGCTCAGTAATTCAAAGGACGTTTCGGGTGAAAAGAGCAA
This sequence comes from Pyrinomonadaceae bacterium, assembly GCA_035537255.1. GTDB lineage: Bacteria > Acidobacteriota > Blastocatellia > Pyrinomonadales > Pyrinomonadaceae > DASQYE01. The sequence goes on from DATLMN010000187.1 coordinate 9,146, forward strand.
CTGCTCCCCATTGCACCATGTTGGTGCGGGCAGTTTAAGACTCGCCTCGCACGCCTGTCAAGAATTAGCCGTAGCGCTTGGCTTAAACTACACGATCAGTACAAAAGCTCACACATTTTTATCTGTCATCCTGAGCCTAAGTAATTGTCATTACAGGGTAAAAGCGCTAGTCTCCGTTGACATTCGCCCGCGAGAATAACCTTTATTAAAGAGCCCGCTCTCGTTATGATTTGAACATCAATTGTGTCGGAGGCCGTCTGGATGAATAAACATATTTCAATCGGTGAATCCGTTGCGAACCGCGATATTTATGTCGGCGATCCTGTTCTGAATTTGTGCCCTGAGCTGAAGCCTCTGCTGGACAACAAAACCATCTCACATGATTTCGCCGCAATAGATAAAGTGGCGCGACATCGTAAATATGTTTTCACTACGCTTGGAACTATCTCGTTGATTCTGGTGTGTGCCGTCCTCATTCTGCTCGCGTGGAAATTGGCGCTGGCTCTGATCGATAAGGAATACCCCGGCTGGCTGGAAACCCTTTCCGCCGGCATGGGAGTTGTAGCGGTCGGGATTCAGGTCTACCTTTCCTTCAGTGGTCTGCACGAGAAGTGGATATATGCGCGATTCATGGCTGAACGGATGCGGCTGTGGAAGTTCCAAATCTTGCTTGACGGACAGTTTATATCAAGCGGCGTCAGCAAATCGCCAGACCAGTTCACGGCTGAGCTGAAACAGAGGTGGGAGCTATTCAAGGAAGAGTTCAAACATGGAATCGGCGGCATGGATGAAGTCGTAGCGACACAGCCGCCGGAACTGCTCGTCGAGCCGACGCCGTACTCAGACCCAAGACTGCTGGACAAGGTTCGCCAACTATTTATTTTGCTTCGCCTCAATGTTCAGATCAGCCATTACGAGGGCATGAATAGGCAGCTCGAACCGAAGGATAAGCTGACCGATAGCTGGTCCAAAGTTCTGCTGGGGTTGTCCGGACTCATAGCCATCATCGAAGCCTGCATTGTGGTCATTCATCTCTCAGGGCAACCCAACAGTGACGCGCCGTCAAATAATCTGACGACCGCCGTGCTGGCCGGGCTGGCGTTATCATTTGCCATCGCCAGCGCCGCCATACGGGTTTACAGAGGGGCGACCATGCTGGTTGAAGAGCGAGAAAGGTATCTCACCAAACAAGCTCATCTGAAAAGAATCAAGGACAGATTTGCTCGCGAAACCGACTCTCATAAAATACTCTTACTCATGGAAGAAACCGAAAATGTTTGTAACGAAGAGTTGCAGGACTTTATCAGGGCCTTGCGGCGCGCTGACTATTTTTTCTAATCCTTTAAAGAATAAAAAGGTCGCCGCGTGACCTTGGAGAAATTCTGATATGGCGGCGGTTGACAGTCACCCGAACCACTTCTTATACTACGCCGCACTTTCCGGCAAAATCCGGCCAGGTAGCTCAGTTGGTAGAGCGCGGCCCTGAAAAGGCCGGCGTCGGCGGTTCGATTCCGTCCCTGGCCAAACCAATCTTAAAAGTAAAAAGGCAAAAGTAGAGCGCACGCACTCTTACTTTTGCCTTTTTACTTTTCGCCTGCTTTAGCGTTGCCAGTAGTGCTTGATCTTTTGCCCGAGCATGGGGAAGGGGACGTATTCGGCCTGGCGGCCGCCGCGACGCAGCTCCTCTACCATGCGCATCGCTCCGTCTGCGTTGCGCGTGTGTACCATGATGGTCGAGGCGCGCTGCAACTGTGATTGCGAGGCCAGCCACAGGGCGACGGCGTAGCCCGTGCGCTCGTCGTCCGTCTCGTCCGAATGATAATGTTCGGGAAGAAGGTCGTGATCCAGAAAGATCGCGTCGTAAAAGTTTGCGCCCAGGAATTCAAGCGCGGTCTCGACCGTCTCTGCGATGTCAAGGTAATCGCCCTTGAAATGTTTTTTGAACCATTCATGCCTGCGCTTGTCGTCGTCGAGCAGGAACACACGAATGGGACTGCGCTCTGCGGCAAAATTGTTGAGACCGAGACGCGCCAGCACACCACGCCAGATACTCATATCTATTAAAAATTGCTCCTCGGGGGCGGCTCATAAATGTTGATGGAAGCGCCCGCTTTATAATCTTTATCACTCGTCTTTTCCGAGATGATCGTCAATATAGCATAGACTCGCGCGCTCCACTGACCCCGCTCGAAGCTCATCAGAAGCGCGCGCCAGCGGATAAAGTGCGCGGGCGAGGCAATAAAATTGATTGATGAGAGTCTTGCTCTTGCAATCTACGCCCCCGGTGCTATAATCCGCCGCGCCTCTCCTTAAGAGAAGACGCCGGAGGCGAGCCTGGCGAGTGCTTTAGTTAAACGCCAACTTCCCCTGCGCGTTTTCTGTCAGGAAAGAGCGTCAATCATCCGGGCACGCGCCGTAGAAGAATGTCATCCGACAACGCTAAAATTCAACCGCTTGTCTTTCCCGCGCCCGACGCCGAGCCCGACAATGCACCGGCGCATGATCGCACCGTCGTGACGGATCAACCGGCTGTCTGCTCCTACTGCTTTGGTTCCGGGATGGAAGTCGTCGCGGGCAAGGGCGCGCGTCGTTGTCGCTGTCGCACGCAAAGCAATCTGGCGAAACAACTGGAAGCCGCGCGCATTCCGCGTCGTTACGAGCAATGCTCGCTACAAAATTTCTTTCCCGTCCAGGGCAAGTATTACACCATCCAGGGAAACGCTTTCAGGTTCGCCTACACGCTGGCGCGCATGTACCCGGCCGTTGACCGTGGACTGCTTCTGATGGGCCCCGTCGGCGTCGGTAAGACGCACCTCTCTGTCGCGATCATACGCGACCTGATCGAGAAGAAGGGCATCACCTGTCTCTTCTACGAATTCGGCACGCTCCTCAAAGAGATACAGAACTCATACAACCCTATCTCGCAGACCTCTGAGCTGAAAGTGCTCGCGCCCGTCTTCGACGCAGAAGTTCTAGTACTCGACGAACTGGGAGCATCCAAGCCGACCGACTGGGTGCGCGATACGATGATGCAGATCATTAACACGCGCTACAACGATAAGAAGCTGACCATCTTTACGACCAACTATCTTGACGGGCGTCGCACGGAGCGCGACGAGACTCTGGAAGACCGCATAGGGGTTCGCCTGCGCTCGCGTCTCTACGAGATGTGCAAGACCATTCACATCGAAGGCGAAGATTACAGGAAGAGATTCGACACACAGCAACCTTAACAGTGAAAAATAATTTCCTATCCAGAGCCGACCTCTTTTGTTACGGGTCGGCTTTTTCGTGTCTAAATTCCACTGTGTATCGAGCGCGCTGTTCGTCGTCTGTTAGCTCGCTCATGTATAATGGCTCGATTCAATCAGAAAAAAGTTTTCTCCCTCGTTCAAAAGGATTCTATTTGACTGAGCATGCCTAAACGCACGGACATACACAAAATCTTGCTGATCGGGTCGGGGCCGATTGTCATAGGACAGGCCGCAGAGTTCGATTATTCAGGTACGCAGGCGTGCCGCGCTCTGCGTGCCGAAGGCTACGAGGTCGTGCTCGTCAACTCTAACCCGGCGACGATCATGACAGACCCTGAGACCGCCGATAAGACTTATATCGAGCCGCTTTCCGTCGAAGCCCTGACGGCGATCATCAAACGCGAGCGACCCGATGCGCTCCTGCCGACCGTAGGCGGGCAGACGGCGCTTAACTTAGCCATCGCGCTCTCGGACGCGGGCGTGCTCGAAGAGTTTGGCGTGGAGATGATCGGGGCGAATCGCGAAGCCGTGAAGGTCGCCGAAGACAGAAGATTGTTTAAGCGTGCGATGGACGAGGAAGGGCTTGAGATGCCGCGCGGCGGTTTCGCGCGCTCCTGGGCTGAGGCCGAAGAGATCGTCAAAGAGACAATGTACCCGGCGATCATCCGTCCATCATTTACCCTGGGCGGCACGGGCGGAGGCGTCGCCTTTAACCCGGAAGAGTACGAAGAGATTGTGCGCGCAGGTCTCGCGGCTTCGCCCATCGGCGAAGTCCTGATCGAAGAATCCATCCTCGGCTGGAAAGAGTTCGAGCTTGAGGTGATGCGCGACCTCAAAGACAACGTCGTCATCATCTGCTCCATTGAGAATTTCGATCCGATGGGCGTACACACTGGCGATTCCATCACGGTCGCCCCGGCACAGACGCTTTCAGATGTCGAGTACCAGCGCCTGCGAGACATGTCTATCCGCATCATACGCAAAGTCGGAGTCGAGACGGGCGGCTCTAATATTCAGTTTGCCGTCAACCCCGCGAACGGGCAGGTGCGCATCATTGAGATGAATCCGCGCGTGTCGCGCTCCTCCGCGCTCGCCTCGAAAGCAACTGGTTTTCCCATCGCGAAGATCGCCGCCAAGCTCGCCGTCGGTTACACCCTGGACGAGATACCCAACGACATTACGAAAAAGACGCCAGCCTCTTTCGAGCCGACGATTGATTACGTCGTAGCGAAGATTCCCAAGTGGGACTTTGAAAAATTTCGCGCCGCAGAAGATGTGCTCGGCACACAGATGAAATCCGTCGGAGAAGTGATGGCGATTGGCCGCACCTTCAAAGAGGCGCTCTTTAAGGGCCTGCGCTCGCTCGAAGCCGTCAAGCCCTTGCGTCTTGAAGATGTGCCCGACGACGAATTGCAGCGCAAGCTCGCGCGTCCCAACTCGCAGCGCTTCTCTTATATCACTTACGCGCTTCAGCACGGTTGGCCCATCCCGGAAATCCACCGTCTCTCGCGCATAGACCCCTGGTTTCTCGAACAGCTTCAGGACGTGATGCTGATTCAGGAGGGAATAGAGGGACGAAAGCTGGAAGAAGTATCCACAGAGGCGCTGCGCTTAAGCAAAGAGGTCGGACTCTCTGACCGCCGCATAGCCTATCTGACCGGTAGTTCAGAGGACACTGTTCGGGCGCACCGCAAACAGCTCGGGCTCGTTCCTGTCTATAAGCGCGTGGACACTTGCGGCGCGGAGTTCGAGTCTTACACGCCTTATCTTTATTCGACGTACGAGGAGGAGGACGAGGCAGAGCCGACCACGCGGCGCAAGATCATGATCTTGGGTTCAGGGCCAAACCGTATAGGGCAGGGAATCGAATTCGATTACTGCTGTTGTCATGCAAGTTTCGCGCTCTCGCAAGCGGGCTTCGAGACGATTATGGTCAACTGTAACCCGGAGACTGTCTCGACCGACTACGATACTTCGGACAGACTTTATTTCGAGCCGCTCACGTTCGAGGACGTGATGAATATCGTCGATGTGGAAAAACCTGAGGGCGTGATCGTGCAGTTCGGCGGGCAAACACCACTCAATCTGGCGATGCGACTTCATGAAGCGGGCGTGCCTATCATCGGCACTTCGCCGGACTCGATTGATCTGGCAGAGGATCGCAAGCGCTTCGGCGCGCTCCTCGAAGAGCTTGGTATTCCGCAGCCGGAGAACGGCACGGCGACGACCATCAACGATGCGCGAGAGATCGCCGCGCGCATAGGCTATCCCGTCCTGGTGCGCCCCAGTTATGTGCTGGGCGGTCGCGCGATGGCGATTGTCTACGACGAAGAGAGCCTGGACGAATACATGCGCATGGCCGTGGACTTTTCCGCACAGCGCCCCGTCCTGATCGATAAATTTTTAGAGCGCGCGGCGGAGTTCGATGTCGATGCGCTCTGCGATGAAGAGAGTTGCGTCATCGCCGGTATTCAGGAGCACATAGAAGAGGCTGGGATTCATTCGGGCGATTCCTCCTGCGTCCTGCCTCCGCAGCGCATAGACCCCGAACATTTAGAGACGATGCGCCATTACACGCGTGAGCTGGCGCGTGCTCTAAAGGTGCGCGGCTTGATGAACATACAGTATGCGATCAAGGATCACCGCGTGTACGTGTTGGAAGTAAACCCGCGCGCCTCGCGCACAGTCCCGTTTGTGTCTAAAGCGACGGGCGTTCCCCTTGCACGCATCGCGGCGCTGGTGATGGCGGGCCAATCACTCGCCAGCTTTAATTTGCCTGATGAATTGACGGTCAATCGCTTCTTTATCAAATCTCCCGTTTTCCCCTTCGTCAAATTCCCCGGCGTCGATCCGATCCTGAGTCCGGAGATGCATTCGACGGGCGAGGTGATGGGCGTCGGCGAGTCGTTCGGCGAAGCATACGCGAAGGCGATGATGAGCGCAGGACTTGAGCTTCCCCAAAGTGGCAAGGCTTTTATCAGCGTCAACGATGCCGATAAGGGGCAATCCGTCGTGTTGGCCCGAAGGCTTTCGCGGCTAGGGTTTGAGCTGGTCGCGACGCTCGGCACATCTGCGCGCTTACGCGAAGTCGGCCTTAAAGTCGAAACGGTTTTCAAAGTCAACGAGGGACGCCCGAACATCGTCGATCATATCAAGCGCGGCGAGATCGCGCTAATCATCAACACACCGCTGGGGCGCGCTTCGCACTACGACGAACAGGCTATACGTCGCGCCGCCTTGCAGTACAACGTTCCATGCGTGACGACGACCACGGGCGCGGAGGCGATAGTCGAAGCCATCAATGCGCGCTCGCGCGAGAGTGCGATCAAGGTCTATGCGCTTCAGGAACTGCACGCCCTGACCAACTCCGTGCATTGATCGAAGGGAAGCGGCGCACAGTTTTTTATCAAGGCGTAGGGTAGCCGGAGGAGCGAGGACGCTTTTACACGCCGCCTTGAAAGGTAAACGCTGAGCAGTGTCCAGGGCCGTTAGATTTGCATTGATCGTGATCATTGCGCACGCGGTCATCAGCTCGCTACACGCGACCGCGCACCGCAGGCTCGGCATTGAGCTGTCGCCAGCTCAGCTCATGTTCATCGCGATAGTTATCATCGTCGCGCCGCTCCTCGCGGGACTGCTGATCTGGAAAGGCACGCGGACGGCGGGAGCACTCTTGCTCGCGTTTTCGATGGCGGGCGCGTTTCTGTTCGGCGTCATCAACCATTTTGTATTGATCAGCCCCGATCATGTCCAGCACGTTCAGGGACTGCCCGGCTCGCCACGTGTGCTGTTGTTTCAGATCACGGCCGTGCTGCTGGCTCTAGTCGAAGTCATCGGAGTGATCGCCGGGATCATGGCATTGAAAAAAGAGGCAGTAAGAACTGGATGAGGAAAGGCCACAGGACTCGTTCCTTCTGACATGCGATGACTGTAGAAATCAAAGCGGTGGTGTTGACTGTCAGCGACCGCTGCGCTCGCGGAGAGCAGGAGGATGTCTCTGGCGCTGTGCTCGCGGAGTTGCTCGTGGAGACGGGCGTGCAGGTGGTCGCGCGGGAAATTCTCTCGGATGATCTTGAGCCGCTTGCCGCGAAGCTGCGCCACTATGCGGCGCGCACGGATGTTAACCTGATCGTCACGACGGGCGGGACGGGGCTTGCGCCACGAGATAATACGCCCGAGGCGACGCGCGCCGTGATTGAAAGGGAAGCGCCGGGCCTCAGTGAAGCGATGCGCATCCAAACGCTCGCCGATACGCCTCTGGCGATGATCTCGCGCGGCGTCTGCGGCACGCGCTCTAATACTTTGATTATTAATCTGCCGGGCTCGCCTAAGGGAGTGCGCCAGAGTTTCGCCGTCATCAGACCCGTCCTCAATCATGCCGTCGCCATCCTTGCGGGAGCGACGCACGGCGAGGCGCAAGGTTCAGAGCATTAAGGCGCGCGAATAAAGAAAACCTTTGACAAGGCGCTTGAGCGAAGCATAGTATTTTTCCGTACAGAGCGAAAACACATTAGCCTTTCACAATTTTGATCGGGAACGCACACAGACCGTGACAGCAATGATACTGAGCGCGCTTCTTCTACAAACATTAGCGACACCGCAGGGCGGACAGTTGGTCGGCAGCCCCTTGACTGCTTACTGGCCCGTTATGGTCTTCTTCGTCTTCGCCATCATCTTTCCCGTCCTGCCGATTGTGCTGGGCAGGCTCTTGCGCCCGATGGTCTATCAAAAGGACAAGATGCGGCCCTACGAGTGCGGTATAGACCCCACGACAGATGCGCATGATCGTTATACTGTGCGTTATTACATCGTCGCCATGCTCTTTCTGATCTTCGACGTGGAGACGATATTTTTACTGCCCTGGGCGATCATCTTTATGGGCGACGATTTCTCTTTCACCAAGTTCGCCCTCATCGAAATGTTCGTCTTCATAGGCATTCTCGTTGTCGGTTACTATTACGCCTGGCGCAAGGGAGCGCTCGAATGGGCATGACAGTTTTCAGTTTTCAGTTTCCAGTTTTAAGTTGGTCACTGAAATCTGAAAACTAAAAACTGAAAACTAAAAACTGTTTATGGCTGAACACGAAGAAGGATTTGTACTGACGACCGTGGATTCGATCTTTAACTCTTTGCGTCGGACTGTGGGCGCGAAGACGATGGATCTGGCGGCGCGGCCCGTCAATTGGGCGCGCAAGTCTGCGCTGTGGCCGATGACGTTTGGCCTCGCCTGTTGCGCGATAGAGATGATCGCGACCGGGGCTGGCCGCTTCGACATAGATCGTTTCGGCGCAGGCGTCTTTCGTCCGAGCCCGCGTCAAAGCGATCTGGTCATCATCGCTGGCACTGTGACGCTGAAGATGGGCCCGGTGGTGCGCCGCGTCTACGATCAGATGCCGGAGCCCAAGTGGGTCATCGCGATGGGCGCGTGCGCTTCGACCGGCGGCCCTTTCGATTCATATTCGACGATGCAGGGAGTTGATCGCACGATCCCCGTCGATGTCTACATTCCGGGCTGCCCGCCCCGCCCCGAAGCCCTGCTCTACGGCCTGATGCGTCTTCAGGACATCATCATGAAGGAACACCCCTCGGCCTACATCTTCGAGTCCGACGGCACAGTTCATCGCCAGCGCCAGCTCGAAGGCGACGACGAGTTGACAGAGGATTCTAAAGAGCGAGATGACGAGGCCGAGGAGGTCATCGCAGCAAGGTAAGGAAAAGAGAGCAAGCCTGCGGCTTCCAAGCCGTGTGCCTGAAACTCATTCGATAAGAGCCGTCCTTGTCAGTAAGGGCGGCTCTTTTAAGTCTTATAGACCGGCGAGATGGTGCGTGTCGTTAACGGCGAGCACGCGCACGAAGCCGTCCGCGCGAAGCTCAAAGCGTGTGATGCCGCAGTTGCTCGTCGCGATCCAGACGGGGCGAAGCTCAGGCGCATCGAGCGCGCCCATCAGGTGCAGGGCGAGAATGCAGATCGTGCCTGTGTGAGAAAAGATGATGATGCGGCCTCCCCTGTGCTGAAGGATAGCGCGGTCAAGCTCGCGCGAGGCGCGATCAAGCATCTGGCGGTAGCTCTCGCCACCGAGCAGCACGTGCTCGAAGTCGCGACGAATCAGCGCAGCGTATTGCTCAGGGTGACGCGCCGCCGCCTCTTCAAAGGTCAAGCCCTCCATCACGCCGACGCTACGCTCGCGAAAAGCCTCTGTGCTTTGAATCTTCAGACCTGTCAGTTGGGAAAGGGGCTGCGCAGTCTCCACTGCGCGTGGAAGATCGCTGGAATAGATGGCGCTCAAATGTTCGGAGGAGAGAGCCTGCGCGGTGGCTTCGGCCTGACGACGCCCGCGCGCGGAGAGCGGCGTCGCCGTGTGGCCGCCAAAACGTCCCTCGGCGTTGCCTTGAGATTGACCGTGACGGACGAGCAGAACGCGCGTAACTTGAGACATTTTGGAATTTAGATTTTGGATTAAGAGGGTTCAGGTTTTTGGATTTGAGTTTTTACATGTGAGGATTTCAATCTGAAATACCAGATTCAAGTTTTCCAACGCGCCAATCCAAAATCTAAATTCCAAAATTGAATCAGGCTGCGACCGCTTCGGCCTTGAGCTTCTCGGCTTGATAGTGCGTGACCAGGGCGTTGATGATCTCGTCTAGCGCGCCTTCCATAACAAGGTCTAGCTGGTGAATGGTGAGACCTATGCGATGATCCGAGACGCGATTGTCTTTGAAGTTGTAGGTGCGAATTTTTTCAGAGCGGTCGCCGCTGCCGACCATCGAGCGACGCTCACTTGCGAGCGCATCGTGCTGTTTCTGCTCTTCCAATTCCTGAAGGCGTGCGCGAAGTACGCGCATGGCCTTTTCGCGATTCTTGATCTGCGATTTCTCGTCCTGCATGGAGACGACTGTGTTGGTCGGCAGGTGCGTGATGCGGACAGCCGAATAGGTCGTGTTGACGGACTGGCCGCCGGGCCCGGATGAGCAGAACGTGTCTATGCGCAGGTCTTTTGCGTCGATCTTGACATCGACCTCTTCGGCTTCGGGCAGCACGGCGACGGTGATGGCGGAAGTGTGTATGCGGCCGCTCGTCTCCGTCTGCGGCACGCGCTGCACGCGATGCACGCCGGATTCGTGCTTGAGCTTGGAGAAAACCTTTTCGCCTTCGATCAGGGCGATGGCTTCCTTGATGCCGCCGATGCCGGATTCCGAGGCGTCCAGAATTTCCATGCGCCAGCCCTGTCGCTCGGAATAGCGCGCGTACATTCGTAGCATCTCGGCGGCAAAGAGCGACGCTTCATCGCCGCCGGTTCCGGCGCGGATTTCCAGGATGACGTTTTTCTCGTCGTTAGGGTCTGAAGGGATGAGCAGAAGCTTCAGATCAGTCTCGCATTGCTCAAGCTGTGCTTCGAGCGTCATGACCTCGGCTTGAGCCATCTCATGCATCTCTTCATCGTCGGCTGCTTCCGCCAACAGCTCGCGCGCTCCCGCCAGCTCCTCGCGCAGCGTTTTCCAGCGGCGATACTTTTGCACGATTTCGCCTATGCTGCGATGCTGCTTGGCGGTCTTCGTGTAAGCCACATGATCCGAGAAGACTTCCGGTTGCGAAAGCTCTTCGGTCAACTCCTGATAGCGCGCTTCGATCTGTTCTAGTTTCTCCAGCATAACTTTCAGGCGAGAGGCGCGGCCTCCGCTTCCTTCGTTTGCGGCTCAAACTTGAGCGATTCTTTGAGGGCTTCGATGGCGACTTCCAGTTGCTCATCATCCGGCTCTTTGGTCGTAATGTTTTGCATCCAGATGCCGGGCAGCGTAATCATTTTAAAGATAAAGCCGCCCTCTTTGCGGGCCGAGAGCCGTATGATCTCGTAGGAGAGACCGGCGACCAGAGGAATCAGGGCGATTCGCACCAGCATGTTGTAGAGCAGCGAATCAAACTTGATGATCGAGAACAGCACTATCGAGACGAGCATCACGACCATCAAAAAGCTTGTCCCGCAACGCGGATGCTGTCGCGGCTGCGGGCGCGCGTTCGCGACCGTCAGGGGCAGCCCGGCCTCCCACGTAAACACAGTCTTGTGCTCCGCGCCGTGATACTCGAAGACACGCCGTATGTCCTTCAGGAGCGAAAACGTAAAGATCATAATCAGGAAGAAGGCCATGCGTATCATGCCGTCGATCAAGTTAAAGGCGACGGACGGGCGCACAGGATGCAGGTAAGTGCGAACGCTGCGATAAGCGCGTGCGTACCAGGCATCGTCGGCAGCGGCGGCAGGCGCGTCGCTGGTCGAAGCGGCGGGCGCATTAGTTGTCGTCGTCGTCGATGGCGTTGCTACTGCGCTTGGCGGCGGGGTGGCCCAACCGGCGGCGATAAAGAGAGCGTTGGTCAAAAGGAGCGGCGCGACGATAAACAGCAGGACGTTGAAAAAGAGCGCGAAGGCGATTGATCCGGCGGCGGCAGCCGTTCCGCCCTTCTTCATCTCATCACGCGAACGCTTCTGCGTCGGGACGGGAATCAATCCGGGCATTGCGCCTGTGATGCCTGCGAAATCGCCCTCGCCTTCGATGACGGCGGGGGTGAGCGCGACCTCTATCTCTTCGCCTTCGGCCTCTTCGGCATCGGCGAAGGCTTCGTTCGCGGAGTAGTTCAGCGCCTTGATCCCTAAGCCCATCGATTGGACGAGGATCGCGCCGCCGCGCAGCACAGGCAGTTTGAGAATCGGATACTTGTCGCTCCACTTGGGAAGCGCTGCTGCCGTGTTGACGATTGTGCCGTCCGCCTTGCGCACCGCAATCGCGTAGGCGTTGGGCGTGCGCATCATGACGCCCTCTATGACGGCCTGTCCGCCGACGATCAAATCTCTTTCGCTGGTACTCACGATGATAAAGATTCCTTTTTAGGGAGAAGAGAGTTTATAAAGCGACGCCGACGCTTCTTTTAGAGTTGGCCGCCCGCGCATAGTGATTGATTGCTGCACGAGAACGGGCGACCGAAGAGTAGAAGCATCGGCGTCCTGGTTTCCGATGTGGCTAATGGTGTCGCGCTGTTGTTGTGTGTCTGGCCTGCATGTATGGGCCTTCTCCGAAGCCTAAGGCGTAACTGCTCTAAACTTATTTCGCCGCTACTGTCTCCGCAGGAGCAGTCGCCGCTGTCGGCTCTTCCGCCTGCTTTTTACCGTAGCGCTTGTTAAAGCGATCAACGCGGCCAGCCGTGTCGACGAGCTTCTGCTTGCCAGTGAAAAACGGGTGGCACTCCGAGCAGATTTCCACGTGGAGCTCGTCCTTGCGCGTCGAGCGGGTCGTGAACAAGTTGCCGCAGGCGCACTGCACCTTGATTTCGTTGTACTCCGGGTGAATTCCTTGTTTCATCTTTGTTCGCTGCCTTCTTATGGATGTCAATTACCGACTCAATCGAAACAACCAATAATACGTTCGCTGCCGCCCAAGCGTCAAGTTTGCGTGTGTTTCGTTGGAGTTTCGAAGCTCTGTCGAGAATGCTCTCTGAAAACCATTCTCTTAGCAGGTTAGATGCACCAAAAGGCCGAATCGTGGTGTTAGAGAGCCTGAAGGGGAAATGATGCGACGGCCACCGCCGGGCAGCTTCTCTCACAGCTTTGCCATTCCATCCCTGTTAATTTCTTTCTGCGCCTTTACCACCTACAAACGGCGGGATAATAAATGGTAAACTGCTGGCCCGAGAAATTTAGAGGGCAGATTGACCCGAGGACGAAAGCCCACGGCTTTATCAGCCCTTATACCCAAGTCCAGGAGTGTCAATGTTCCGCTCGAAACCTGTCTTGATTGTGGCCGGGGTCTTGATCTTTCTTTCGCTGCTAGCCTTCTTACGCTACCGTTCGCTGCAACAGCCGCGCAGCCACGAACAGGAGACCTATCACAGGGCGCAGGACACAGGGCAGACGCAGTCGCTGACGGTCGCCTTTATTCCCGTCACCTGTCATCTGACCTGCCCTGTGACGGATTACGCCTCGAAGACTTCCACGACGGGGACGCGCTTTGACGCCATGCGCTTTACGGAGTTCCCGACCATCGTCGAGGCGCTCAAGACGAAAAAGCTGCTCGCAGGATTTTTGACCGTGCCGCTGGCGATGAAGATGCGCGAGCAGGGCGCGCCCATCAAGATTGCCACGCTGGGCCACCGCGACGGCTCGCAACTGGTCGTGCGCAAGGAAGACCCAGCCAAAAACCTTGCAGACATGCGCGGCAAGACTATCGCCATCCCGAGCCCCTTCAGCAACGAAAATTTCTTCATCAATAAGATGATGCGCGATCAGGGCGTGCGCCCAGAAGAGATCAAGTTCGTCGTCATGCCGCCGCCGGATATGACTGCGGCGCTGGCTACGAAAGCAATCGACGGCTTTATCGTCGCCGAGCCCTTCTGCGCAAAGGCAGAGATGGAAGGCTACGGACGCACGCTCTACTATGCGAAAGACATCTGGCCTAACTATATTTCCTGCGCGCTGGTCGTGCATGAAGACCTGATACGCGAAAGGCCGGAGGTCGTGCGCGACCTTGTGCGCGGCATCAACGAATCCGGCGAATGGACTGAAAGGAATCGCGAGAGCGCGGCGACGCTCGTCTCGCCCTACTTTCGACAGGACGCGAACCTGCTGAAGTACGTCCTGACGCAGCCGCCGGACCGCGTGACCTATCGCAACCTGAATCCGACGGACGAAGAGATGCAGAAGATTCTGGACATGGGCATCAGCTTAGGCTTTCTCACGAAGCAGACGCCTATGTCCGAGCTGATGGACAAATCATTCTTTCCTGCGCAGATCAACCCTGCGGAGATCGATCTGCGGCGCATGTCGGAGATTATCAAACAGCAATAAGCAGAGCTTCGTTGGAGCGAAACGGATTAACAGTGATGACTGAAGTGCGTAGAACAGGCGTTTTTGACAGCAACGACGTTGAAGTTAAAGAGGGTGATATTGTTCATTTCCCGGAGGGATCACGCCATCTAATATTCTGGGATGAAGAAAAGCAGAGGTTCATGGCGCGCACGCCGGGACAGCTTGACGATGAATCGCGCGCGCTTTTCCTTGAATTGTTAGGGCCTAACGCACTAGACCCTATTCCGATAGAGGAACTACATGCACGGTGGGGCGGCTCGTCCAGCTTTGAAATCGAAAACGATTGATAGCTTTTCAAGTGACGACCTGAAAATTACATCGTTACCCTTTTGCATGATTTATTGACAATCGCGCAAATCGCATGCTACAACCGACGAGGTCAGCTCTTCTTGTTCTCTTAGCCTTAACACACGAACATTGCCTGTTTGTGTGCGCTCCGGGCTGACTCAA
>DATLMN010000188.1:0-20885 GCA_035537255.1 Pyrinomonadaceae bacterium
CCATCTACCCGACGCTCGCGCCGGGGAGCGTCGCATATATCCTGAAGGATTCCGGCGCGCGCATTCTCTTTAGTCAAAACCGTGAAAATTTTGATCTCGTCAAAGAAGCGATCCTTGATTGCCCGTCGCTTGAGCACATAGTTTTTTTCGACGAGCCGGGAGCAAAGGAAGCCGGTGCGCTCTCGCTCGCGGAAGTGGAAGAGCGCGGGCGCGCACTCTCTGCGGAACAACCACATCTCTCGGACGAGTTGGCCCAAGGGGCAAAGCCTGACGATCTAGCCACGATCATCTACACATCGGGGACGACGGGCGAGCCCAAGGGGGTGATGCTCACGCATGCCAATCTGACGACGAACCTGATTGATTCATCCGGCCATCTGAACTTTTCCGATACGGACATAGTGCTCTCCGTGCTTCCCTTCTCGCACGTCTTCGAGCGCCTGGCCGTCTACATGTATCTCTATCACGGCATGAGCGTCTTTTACGCGGAGTCCATGGACAAGATCGGCGATAACCTGCGCGAAGTGCGCCCGACCATCATGCTCTGCGTCCCGCGTCTGTTTGAAAAGATTTACGCGCGCATTAAAGACAAAGCTGCGGAGGGCGGCAAGGCGAAGACGGCAATGTTGATGTGGGCCGTTGCGGTCGGCAGAGCTTACGTCGATCACACGCTCGCGCATAAAAAAGTTCCCGCCCTTCTCGCCTTCAAATATAAGCTTGCATCCAAGCTCGTTTTCTCGAAATGGCGCGCGGGAGTGGGCGGACGGATTCGCCTCTTCGTCTCTGGCGGCGCTGCGCTGCCCGACGAGATCGGCTATGTGTTTGCGAGCGCGGGCTTGCCCATCGTGCAGGGCTACGGGCTGACGGAAACTTCTCCTGTGATCTGCGCCGGGACGCTCGAAGATAATCGCATCGGGACGGTGGGCCGACCGATTCGCAACGTCGAAGTGCGCATCGCCGAGGACGGAGAGATAGAGGCGCGTGGGCCCAACATCATGCGCGGCTACTATAACAAGCCGGAGGCGACCGCCGCCGTTTTCACCGAGGACGGCTGGTTCAAGACGGGCGACATCGGCACTCTAGACGCTGATGGATTCCTGCGCATCACTGATCGCAAGAAAGAGCTTTTCAAAACCTCCGGCGGTAAATACATCGCGCCGCAGCCCATCGAGCAGAGGATCAAAGCATCGCGCTTCGTCAATCAGGTCGTCCTAGTGGGTAACGAGCGCAAGTTCGCCGCCGCTCTGATCGTTCCAGATTGGGAGCAGCTACGCTCTTACGCGCAGTTGAAGGGCTTGAATCTGTCGACGCCTGCGGAGTTCTGCCAGCATCCGCGTATCCTCGATCTTTTTCAAAGACAGGTCGAGTCGCTGACCGCTGATCTGGCGCAGTACGAGCGCGTCAAGCGCATCGCGCTCCTTGAAAATGAGCTGACGATAGAGGGCGGCGAGCTGACGCCCACGCTCAAAGTAAAGCGGCGCGTGGTCGATGAAAAATATCGCGACGTGATTGACAGTCTCTACGCTTAAGGCCGACCCCTCGCATCCGGTCAATACAGTTTCGCTTTCATCAACAATAATTCGATCAACGGGAGTCTTATGACAGGGACAGAGCAGCAGCAAACGCGCTCGCTTAAAGTCGTGCGCGTGCGCGATCAGGCGCGCGATACTCGCTCATTCGATATGCTGCCCACAGGCGGCGACGAGCAGGGGCTCACATTCAAGCCCGGTCAGGTCGCATTGCTTCGCGCCGGCGATGAAAGGCCCGCATACTTCGCTTTCGCGAGCGCGCCCGAAGACGATGAGTTGGAGTTTCTCATCAAACGCGGCGGCGGTGCTGGCGGTCTGATCTACGAGATGACCGAAGGGTCGCAGGTCGAGCTTGCGGGTATCGTCGGCAATGGCTTCGCTCTGCAAGAGCAGAAGGGCAAAGACCTGGTCTTCGTCGCGATGGGCACAGGCGTTGCGCCGCTTCGCTCCGCGCTTCGCCACGCCATCCGTCACGCGGGCGATTACGGCCAGATGGTCGTGCTCTACGGCGCGCGCACGCCGGATGATTTCTGCTACGGCGACGAGGTTGACGATTGGGAGGCCGCTGGCGTAGAGCTGCGGCGTGTCATCTCGCGCCCGGACGGGCACGATTGGTCTGGGCCCACAGGTTATGTTCAATCGCTGCTCGATCACGTCCTGCCGGATTTAAAATCACCCGTCGCCCTGATCTGCGGCTCGCAGGAGATGATCGGGCAAACGCGCGACCGCCTGCAACAGATGGGCTTTGCGCCCGAAGCCATCCTGACCAACTATTAAGAGTGCCTGAACCGAGGGATCAGGAGATGACAGTCAGATTCAAACAGTGATGGACAGAGATTGTCAGGATAAAAGCAAAGCTCATCAAGATGAGTTGAGATTTTAAATCTCAGATTTAATGCCTGATACTTTCTTCCTGTTTTTATCCTGACAATCTCTGTCCATCACTGTTAATTTCTTTCATTTAATGGAGTGGCGATGGCTAATACATCAGTGGCAAAAAGAAATTACCCCTGGACGACTACGCTCAATGATAAGCGAGTTACTTTACGCTTGATGCAGGCAAAAGACCGCGACGCACTGCTAGCGTTCGCTCGTTCGCTTCCCTCTGACGACCTGCTCTTTCTCTCTATAGACATCACAGAGCCGGAAGCTGTCGACGGTTGGGCCAGAGAGGTAGAGGCCGGGCGCACCGTCACGGTGTTGGCGGAAGCGGATGGAAAACTGGTCGGACACGGCACGCTCACCTGCAACAATCTGACGTGGACGCGCCATCTGGGCGAGATGCAATTGCTCATCAGTCCAGACTTTCGCGGACGTGGTCTTGGTAATCTCCTCGCCGACGAAGTCAACGCGATTGCGCGTGCGAAGGATTTGCAGAAGGTCGTGGCTCGCATGGCGTCTGAGCAAAAGGGCGCGCAACAGGTGTTCGAGCGATTGGGCTTTACGGTTGAAGCACTGCTGGCCGATTACGTGATTGACAGGCAGGGGCGCACGCACGATCTGATAGTGATGTCATACGACGTGACGGGACTGACGGTTTAGCTAGAGAGATGGCTTCAGAGGCAGAAAAAACGATCAAGCCTGAAAAGAAGCTGGCACGCATTCCACAACCACCGGAAAAGTTTTTGCTGGGAAATATGCTAGACCTCAGCGCGGCCACGCCGGTGCAGGATATGGTCAGGCTCGCGCGCGAGTATGGGCCCATCTACCGCATGGTCTTTCGCGGTCGCGTGGTGCTGGTCGTCTCAGGCCATGAGCTTGTCAACGAGCTGTCGGATGAAAGCCGTTTCGATAAGACGATTCGCGGAGCTTTAGGCTTAGTCCGGCGCTTCGCCGGCGACGGCCTTTTTACGGCCAAGACGCAGGAGCTGAACTGGTCAAGAGCACACAATATCCTGCTGCCCAATTTCAGCCAGCGCGCGATGAAGGGCTATCACCCGATGATGCTGGACATCGCCGAGCAGCTTGTCCTCAAGTGGGAACGGCTCAACGCCGACGAAGATATTGACGTGGTGCGCGAGATGACCAACCTCACGGTCGACACCATTGGATTGTGCGGCTTCGGCTATCGCTTCAATTCCTTTTATCACGACGCAGAACACCCTTTCGTCAGCGCGATGGCGAACGCGCTCGGCACTTCTATGGACGAGCTGAGCGACATGCCTATGGAAAAGCTAGTGCAGACAAAACGTGCGCGCCAGTTTCAATCGGACGTGCGCACGATGAACGAGATCGTCGACCGGATTATCAAAGACAGGCGTGCAAGCAACGAAGACGCCTCGGACAAAACTGATCTCTTAAGCTACATGCTCTCTGGCGTCGATAAAAAGAGCGGAGAGCGACTGGACGACCTCAACATACGCTATCAGGTCATCACTTTTCTTATCGCCGGACACGAGACCACCAGCGGCCTGCTGTCGTTTGTGATCTATCATCTGCTCAATCACCCGGAAGTCGCTGCCCGTGCTTATAAAGAAGTCGACCGGGTTCTAGGCGATGACTTTTCCGTCAAACCGACCTTTGCGCAGATCAATCAATTAACCTTCATTACTCAGATTTTGAAAGAGACGCTGCGGCTCTATCCGACCGCACCGGCTTACGCGCTCGTGCCTTACGCGGACACAGTCCTCGGAGGCCGTTATAAAATCAAGCGCCATCATCAAATCAATGTTCTGCTTCCGATGTTGCACCGAGACCCTTCTGTGTGGGGCGAGCGTGCGGAAGTTTTTAACCCGGACAACTTCGCGCCCGAACGAGAAGCAGCGCTGCCGCCGAATGCCTACAAGCCTTTCGGCAACGGACAACGCGCCTGCATTGGTCGTCAGTTCGCTTTGCAGGAAGCGACGTTGGTCATAGGCATGATTCTGCAACGCTTCAAGCTGATTGACCACACGCGCTACGAGTTGAAGATCAAAGAGACGCTGACGATGAAGCCCAACGGCTTCAAAATCAGAGTGCGTCTGCGCCGCGAGACGGAGCGAACGGTTTTCAAAAAAGATGCTGAGACGCTGAGACTCAGCGAAGCTGAGATTTCTTTACAGACCGCAGCCCAGACGCGCAAGACCGAACGACACGAAACACCTCTTTTGGCTTTGTACGGCTCGAACATGGGCACGGCTGAAGAACTCGCGCGCCGCATCGCGGAGGATGCGGAAGAGAACGGCTTCGCGGTCAAAGTCGCGCCGCTGGACGATTACACACGGCGCTTGCCGAAGGAAGGGCTGGTCTTTATCACCTCCTCTTCGTACAACGGAAAGCCGCCGGACAATGCCGCGCACTTTTGCGAGTGGCTGGAAAAGAGTGACGGGAATGGTGATTCGCTCAACGGCGTGACCTATGCGGTGTTCGGCTGTGGGAATCGCGACTGGGCGACGACGTTTCAGGCTGTGCCGCGCTTTATCGATGAAAGACTCGCCGAGCTTGGCGCGCGCCGCTTTTACCTGCACGGCGAAGGCGACGCGCGCGATGATTTCGAGGGACAGTTTCAAAGTTGGTATCAACCGCTGCGTTCTCTGGTCGCCACGGAGTTAAAGCTCAAATTCGAGATAGACGGTAAACACGAGCCCTTTTATAAACTGGAAATCGTCACTGCGGAGAAGGCCAGTCCGTTTGTCGATTCGTTCGCGGCGCAACCGATGAGAGTCGCCGTCAACCGCGAGCTGCATCGCAAAGAAGGCGCGTATGCTTCCCCGCGTTCGACACGTCACATCGAGCTGGAATTGCCGGAGGGTATAACTTACGCTGCGGGCGATCACTTGGGAGTGATTCCGCACAACTCCGAAGCTCTTGTCAGGCGAGTCGCCGCGCGGTTCGGTTTTGAGCGCGATGCTTTTATCCGTCTGCGAAAAATGGTAAGCCGCAAAACTTTTCTGCCCACAGACGAAACGATCTCCGCCTATCGCCTGCTTACGGATTACGTCGAGTTGCAGGAAACAGCCACGCGCACGCAGATTGGCACGCTCATCGAATATACAGAATGTCCGCCGGAGAAGATCAAGCTCGCGGCGTGGACGGGCACGGATGAGCGGAGCGCGGCGCGCTACAGAGAGGAAGTGTTCGAGCGTCGTGTCTCGCTGATCGATCTGCTAGAAGAATTTCCTGCCTGCGAGCTGCCGTTTGAAGTCTATCTGGAAATGCTGTCGCCCTTGCGCCCGCGTTATTACTCCATCTCATCATCGCCTCTGGCAACGGATCGCGTTTGCAGCATTACTGTGGCGGTACTGGAAGGCGAGGCGCGTTCGGGCCACGGCACATTCACAGGCGTTTGCACAAATTACCTGCGCCGCCAGACGGAAGGCAGCATGATTTACGCTTTCGTCAAAGACACGAAATCTGTTTTCAGATTGCCGGACAATCCTGCGACGCCGATAATCATGATCGGCCCGGGAACGGGCATCGCTCCGTTTCGCGGATTCCTACAGGAACGCGCCGCGTTCAAAGCGCAGGGGCATGAGGTCGGTCAATCAATTCTTTTCTTCGGCTGTCGCCATCCGCAACAGGATTTTATTTACGAGGACGAGCTGCGCCGCTTTGAAAAGGATGGCGTAACCAGGCTCTCCACCTCATTCTCTCGCGTCGAGGGAGAGCCCAAGTGCTATGTCCAAAACGAGATTTATGTGCGGCGCGATGAAGTCTGGCAGATGTTGGAAGCCGGTGCGGTGATCTATGTTTGCGGTGATGCCAGCCGTATGGCTCCGGATGTCTGGCGCACGTTCGCCGCAATTTTTAGCGAGAAGATGGGCGCGAACACAGCGGAGGCCGAACTATGGCTTAATGAAATGACGGCGCAGAATCGCTATCTTGTTGACGTTTGGTCGTCGAACTGAAGCGCAAGATGAAGAAAGAAATCAACAGGGATGGACAGAGATTGTCAGGATAAAAGCAAAGCTTAGAAACAGAACTTGAGATTTCAAATTTCAGCTTGACGCTTAATGCTTTCTTTCTGTTTTTTTATCCTGCTTATCCTGTCCATCCTGTTTGAATCTAACTTTCATTTCTTGACTACTCTAAAGGCGCAAAAATTATCGGAGACGTAAATGTCCAGTCACAAAC
This sequence comes from Pyrinomonadaceae bacterium, assembly GCA_035537255.1. Taxonomy (GTDB): domain Bacteria; phylum Acidobacteriota; class Blastocatellia; order Pyrinomonadales; family Pyrinomonadaceae; genus DASQYE01. The sequence continues at coordinate 6,582 of DATLMN010000188.1, forward strand.
TTAATCGCCGCCTGACTACTCTCGATGCGAGTTTTCTCTACTTCGAGAAAAAGGAAGCGCCGATGCATATCGGCAGCGTGCATATCTTTGACGGCGAAGTACCGTTTGAAGATTTCGTCGCGATGATGGATGCCAAGATGCATCTGGTTCCGCGCTATCAACAGATTATCAAGCCAGACCCTTTTAACTTGGGCCATCCGACGTGGGAGTTCGATCCGCACTTTGACGTACGCAATCATATTTTCAAGCTTCAGATTGATGCGCCCGGCGGAGAAAAGGAGTTGATAGATTTATCGGGCAGGATTTTTACGCCGGTGATGGATCGAGACAAACCCTTATGGGACATCTACTGGGTGTACGGGTTGGAGGGCGGCAACTCTGCGATGATCGCACGGATTCACCACTGCATGGTGGACGGGATTTCGGGCATAGACATTATCAAGATCATTCTGGACATCACGCCTGAAATAAAACCGCTGCCGCAGAAGCCGCAAATCTCTGCCGAGCGTTCTTTCAAGCTTGATCCGACGCGCCAATTTTTCGACTCGCTGCTTGGCGGAATGGAAGAGGGCATGAATCGCTGGATGGAGTTTCAAAACGGACTGCTCAATCTGGCCGAAGCGTTCGTCAAACAGCCGACGCGCGAAGCGTTGGGAAAAGTCAGCACCGAATTGCCGCGCCTCGCAGCGCCAGCGCCGCTTTTGCCTTTTAACCGGCAATGCTCCGGTGAACGCAAGCTGGTGTGGAGCACTTTCTCTTTCGCAGAGGTGCGTGCTATTCGCGGCGCGCTCAGCGGAACGGTCAATGATGTCGCGCTGACTGTGCTCTCCAGCGCCGTCTCCAAATATGTCGAAAGTCATGGACAGGAGACGGCGAATCGTCACGCGAGATTTATGGTCCCGGTGAGTTTGCGGCAGGACGAGCAGCGCGGCGCGCTTGGAAATTTAGTCTCTCTTTTGCCGGTCGAGATTCCGCTTGACCTGCGCGACCCTGTGGAGCGCTTTCGCTACATCAATCAAAAAACGGGGACGCTCAAAGGCGGGCGCGTGGCCGAAGGATTGAATCTGTTTTCGGCGCTCATGGGAATACTGCCTGCGCCTGTGCAAGCGCTGGCGGGCGCGCTCTCCACCGCACCGTTTCCCGCTTTCAATATGGTTTCGACGAATGTGCCGGGGCCCCAAGTGCCGCTTTATACGATGGGCAAAAAGATGCTCGCCTATTATCCGTATGTGCCGGTCGGTTACGCTGTCGGCTGCGGGTGCGCGATTGTCAGTTACGATCAGAAAATTTATTTCGGTCTGACCGCCGATCTACAGGCGATGCCGGATGTCGAACGGATGAGAGATTTTCTAAACGAGTCATACACGGAGTTGCTGCAAGCGGCGGGAGTCGAGCAGAAAGAAGCGCCGATGATCAAAGAGCTGAGACCGTCGGCGGCTAAAGCAAAGAATCCACCGACGGCGAAAACCGTCGGTCGCAAAACTCGCCCGAAAGCTAATAGCACAAAACAGACAAAAAACAGCCATTCGCGTGTAACGAGTAAAAGTTAGCATTGTAAGCCTATGATCAGCGATAATGACTATATGTCGAAAACAGTACCTTACATCCACAGAGGCAGAAAAGCCGTCAAGCGTCCGATCTTGCGTGAAGCCTTTTGGGGAGTCGATTGGCTGGCGTTGCGCGCCTCCTGGGTTTACTACGGAGTAGGCGTGCCACGCGGCGACGGCTCAGCAGTAGTTTTGATTCCGGGCTTTTTGAGCAACGACTATTATCTGACGGAGCTTTATCTTTGGCTTCGTCGTATCGGTTACAAGCCCTTCATGTCCAAGATCGGTGTGAACGCCGATTGTCTGGACAAGCTCGGCCAACGCTTGATAGAGACGGTCGAGCGAGCGCAGGCACAGACGCGCAAACCCGTGCATCTGATCGGCCATAGCTTAGGCGGAATTCTTGCCCGGTCTGTCGCAGCGCAACGTGCCGCGAGTGTCCGATCTGTGATCGCCTTGGGCTCGCCGTTTCGCGGCATTCGTTCGCACCCGATGGTCATCAGGGCTTCGGATCAGGTGCGCGCACGCATCCTGCGCGAAAACAGGAATGAACGTCCGGCGTGCTACACCGGCTACTGCAATTGCGAAGCCGTCAAAGCCTGGGAAGCGCCCTTTCCACAGCAAGTCTCTCAAACCGCCGTCTATACGAAAACCGACGGCATCGTCGATTGGCGCGTGTGCGTTGACAGTGACGCCGCCAACAACTACGAAGTGAAGGGCACGCACGTCGGGCTGGTCGTCAACTCGCAGGTTTACCGCATCATCGCAGATCGCTTGTCTCAAAGTAATGCCCGCTCAGTCTGAAACGACTGGACAAAGGCAAGGAAAGAAATTAACAGGGATGGACAGGATGAACAGGATAAAGACCGGAAGAAAGCATGAAGCATCAAATCTGAAAGTTGAAATCTCAGCTCATCTTGTTGAGCATTGCTTTTATCCTGACAATCTCTGTCCATCCTGTTTGATTCTGACTTGCATATCCTGAATCCTCGCTTTTATTTTTAACTCTAAGTCGAGGACGGAAAAATGTCTGAAGTCCATTATCGAACCTGCAATCTGTGCGAAGCCGTCTGCGGCATCGAGATCAAACACGAGAACGGCAAAATCCTTTCGATTGCGGGCGACAAACAAGACCCTTTCAGTCGCGGACATATTTGTCCGAAGGCAGTTGCGCTCAAGGATATTGACGAAGACACGAACCGCCTGAAATTTCCCGTCAAACGTAACGGAGACGTTTGGCAGCAGCTCACCTGGCCGGAAGCCTTCAGCGAAATCGCTGCGCGAATCAACGAGACGCAGAATCTTTACGGCAGAAACGCTGTCGCCGTTTATCAGGGAAATCCTTCCGTTCATAACTTGGGCACGATGCTCAACGGCCGCGAGCTGCTCAAAGCTTTAAAAACAAAGAACACTTATTCGGCAACTTCCGTTGACCAGCTTCCACATCATTTCGCAGGCTGGGCGATGTTCGGACATCCCCTGCTGATTCCGATTCCAGACATCGACCACACAGATTATTTCTTAATGCTTGGCGCAAACCCGCTCGCTTCAAACGGCAGCCTGATGACTTCGCCGGATGTCGTCAAACGCTTGGAAGCGGTCAAAGCTCGCGGCAAAGTCGTTGTTCTAGACCCGCGCAGAACAGAGACGGCGCGTGTTGCGAGCGAACACTTTTTCATCAAGCCCGCGAGCGATGTCTATTTTCTGCTCTCCGTTATTCACACGCTCTTTACTGAAAATCTGGTTCGTTTGGGAAGACTCGAAGAGTTTACGGACGGCCTGGAAATGTTGCGCACGGCTTCAAAAGATTACGCGCCCGAACGAGTCGAAAACTTAACGGGAATCCCAGCGCCCGAGATCAAACGAATCGCGACAGAGTTTGCCGCTGCAAAGAGGGCTGTCTGTTATGGCAGGATAGGTGTCTCGGTGCAAAAGTTCGGCGGGCTCTGTCACTGGCTGATCAATTCGATCAACATCCTGACGGGAAATTTTGACCGTCAGGGCGGAGCGATGTTTACGCTTCCGGCGTTTGACCTGCTAATGATGGCGAAGGGCGATCAGATTTTTAACCGCTGGCAAAGCCGCGTGCGCGGATTGCCGGAGTTTATGGGCGAACTGCCCGTGGCTGCGCTTGCCGAAGAGATTCTCACAGACGGCGACGGGCAGATCAAAGCTTTAATCACCAACTGCGGCAATCCAGTGCTGTCGACGCCGAACGGAACTCAGCTCGATCAAGCATTAGAGAAGCTGGATTTTATGGTCGCGATTGATATTTACATCAACGAGACGACGCGCCACGCTGACATTATTTTGCCGCCCGCGACCGGCGTCGAAAATTCACATTACGACGTGATCTTCAATAGCCTCGCCGTTCGCAATGTGGCGAAATACTCCGAGCCGCTTTTCCCTAAGGCGGAAGGCGCAAAATACGACTGGGAAATCTTGCAGGAACTCGCGCATCGTTTGAGCGGACGAACAGAGCCATTAAAACTTGAACCGCCCGAAGTCAAACTTGATTTGGGTTTGCGTTACGGCAGATACAAACTGACGCTGGACGATTTACGCTCGAATCCGCACGGCCTTGATCTGGGCGAATTGAAATCGTGTCTGCCCGAACGTTTGCTGACACAAAATAAACGGATCGATCTTGCGCCCGCCTGTTTGATTAAAGATTTAGAGAGACTGAAAGCGGAAGATTCTGCGGCGAGCGAGGACTACCCGTTTATCTTGATCGGCAGGCGACACCTGCGCGATAACAATTCCTGGCTGCACAATTCCGAGCGTTTGTTGAAAGGCAAGAATCGCTGCACGCTGCTGATAAATTCAACGGACGCGCAAAACTTGAACATGCAGGACGAACAGGTCGTAAAAGTTTCGTCCCGTGTCGGCGCAATCGAAATCCCTTGCGAGGTGACTGAAGATATTGGTCGCGGAGTGGTTTCGATTCCGCACGGCTACGGACACGGGCGCGAAGGCATCCATCTTGACACGGCGAAAAATTACGCTGGCGTATCGATCAACGATTTAACGGATGACCGCGTGATCGATGAGTTGACGGGCAATGCTGCTTTCAGTAATGTGAAAGTTCGCTTGGAGCTAAAGTAAAAGTGATGATCTACTTTTCGAGATTATGATTGCACCCGGCCTTAACTCTGATCTTCTTCGTCTCTCTTTTTATCGCCGGTCAAAAAGCCTCGCATCAAATCCGCTCCGGGAATCAATTTTTCCCAGGTTTGAGGCGTCGGAATAGCCGTCTCCAAAAGACTGCGGAAACGCTTGTCGAACTCTTCCTTGGTTCTCATGTAAGCGGCGAGGCTCGCCGACAGATGATTCTTGAAAAAGTCCTGTAGCGATTCTTCATTTGAACGTAAAAGCTGAAAAAGAAAAGGCGTCGGCAAAATGTTACGGTTATTTTTCTCTTCCTCTAAAATAAGCTGAATCAAAACTGCCTTGGTGACATCCTCCTTTGTGCTGGAATCCACCACCTGAAAGTCTGTGCCCGAACGCGCCAGCTTTATCAGGTCCTGATAGTTCACATAGCTTCGCGTCTCTGTGTTGTAAAGCCTGCGATTGCCGTAACGCTTGATTACGAGTTGATCGGAGGCTTCTTTCTTTTTTCTCGCCATAGCAATCGTCAGCTTACTATAAGTGCAGCATGAAGTCCACACAAAACGCTGCAAACCGTTGTAATGTAAACTCTTATCTTTATGCCGCAAGAGCGAGCAAATAATTTGCCGCCTAAATCAAGGCTTTTTCGTTAATATCATAATGCCAGGATGCAATCTGACCCAACAAATTCAGCAATATCAACAGATAACTATTTCTTTTCGCAACTGCGAAATAAATCTTGACAAAATAGTTCTCGAAGTTTATTCTCTGCCGCGTCGGGCGGGAAAACGATGACGGAATGACCAATCAAAAACCGGCAACGCAGATAATCTTTAAGGAGCTAATTAAAATGAAAAAAGGAACGAAAGCCACAGGGCAGGCGGCGGAACAGGCCGTGGATAACGTAAATTCCGCGATTGAGTTATCGCAGGAAACGGCGAACGTGATGCTTGACGGCGTCGTCAAAACAGTTGAATTTGCTGACAGCTATTTTCGCAATGTGATCAAAGTCGGTTTGGATGCTCAGGAAGCGAGCGTCAATATTGCCAGAAGCTACTTTGACGGCATGGCTAAAATCAATCGCGGCTGGATCAGCCTTTTCGCGGAGACCGGCGAGAAAACGATCACCGCCGTTGGCGATAGCGTCCAAAAGCCGATCAACGACGCGATTGCGGCCAGCGCCGAGATCGTCTCAAACGCTTCCGCTCAGGCCAGACAAGCGGCCAAGTAAAAGTGCAGACAGTTTGAACGAGAAGTCTGGAGCGTTATACACTCCGGACTTCTTTTTATATTCAACGGGAGGGGAGTTTAATTATGGTGGCCGCGAAAACCGGAAAATCAAAATCTGCAAAATCAAAAAAGGCCGGCGCTACTAATCAGGAAAATAAGAAACGGACTACTGCGACAGAGAATGAGCAGGCGGCCACTCTTCCGACAGATTGGGCCCAGACGGTTTTGAATCAACTGGTCGAAGCGCAAAAAACCTGGTTTGAAATCGCTTCGCAGCAGAACGCGTTGTTGCTTGAGACTGTCACACAGGTCATGGAATTGACGCGGAGCGCTCCGACCACGGCTCTCGCCGGTTGGGCCAGGCAGGGCATAGAGGGTTTCGTCGAAGCTCAAAGACGCTGGTCGGAGATCGCCGTCCAGCAAAGCGAGCAAATCCTGAAATCAGTTCAATCGGGCGCAAGCTTTTCGACTTCTCAGAAGGGGACACAGGCTCAGGGCATCGAAGCGCTGGTTAAGATGCGTATAGACTGGCTCGATTTCGCGGCGCAGCAAAACGCTCAGGTCATCAGTGTCATGAAAGAGAGTTTGAATCTTGACGACTCTTCTCCTGTGGCGGCGTTTGCTGATTTTACTCAGCAGGCCGTCAACAATTACATAGATGTACAGAAGCGCTGGCTTGATCTGGCAATGCAGCTTCCCTTTATGGGTGGAGCGCCGGACGGCGAGCCGAAGAAATAGTTTCGCTTTTCACTTCAATTGATAATCAACGCAGCTTGTTGTCATTCAGGTTGATGCGAATCACTCTGCCGCGCGCAACAGCTCGTTTCTCACGAATGAGGTGATGATCTCGAATGTGCGCTCCGGCTGGTCGCGATGTGGAGTGTGACCACAATCCGGCAGAATGATGCTCTGCACAAGCCCCTTGCAGCCTCTCTGTATCGCCTCGACCTGTTTAAGTGTGCCGTACTCGTCCTGCTCTCCCTGAATCAAGAGCACGGGCAAGCTTATCCCTGTCAGGTATTCTTCGATATTCCAGGAGCGGAACTCCGGATCGAGCCACACCCTGTTCCAGCCCCAGAAGGCGCAATCCGTATTGTTGCCGTGATGACGTTCCAGCGCCTGCTTCAACGGGCCACTTTCATAATTATCGGCAGCCCTGGCTATACTCTCTACGCTCAGGTCTTCGACAAAGACGTGCGGCGATTCCAGTACCAGACCGCGAAGGTGCGCGTCACGTCTACCTCCTGCATAGATCAGCGCTATCGAGCCGCCATCGCTGTGCCCGACCAATATCGCGTCGCGCACACCCGCAGCGGCCAACACTTGCGGGAGCGTGATCAGCGCCTCGCTGTGCATAAAGCTCGTGGGGCGCGGCAGCATGCTCGGATCAGAGTTTCCGTAACCCGCGCGGCTGTAAACGAGCGCGCTGCATCCCGTGGCCCTCGCTATAAGGGACGGAAAGTCTCGCCAGGTCGAGACTGAGCCCAGCCCCTCGTGCAGAAACACCAGCGTGGGCGCTTTATCAGGAGGCGGCCCGTGCCAGACATACTCAAGCTGGTGCCCACCTGCTTCCAAACGCATCGACATCAGCTTGCCCAAAACAGCCCTCCTGAAATGTTTTAAATGAAAAAGTACTTCCCGAATAGGACCTTGGATGTTTTATGTCCGAGAACTCAATCGCTGACCCGCTCCTCCTTAAAATTAGTTTGGTACGCGACCCTTTACTGCGTTGGCCCGGGCACTATAGGTGATACGGCCAGTGGCATCCGTCGGCAGGCGCTCGCGCATCCGCGCACGGAGTCGCGCGAGATCACTGGACGCCATCGCTGCGAGTTGTGGGCCGACGCTCGGCCCACCGAGGACGGTCGTCCAGTAGTCGTCGTAATCAATGAACGTCCGTTGCACGGTGATTTCCCGCGTTTCGACCCGTACCAAACCCGCACCAGTCCACAAGTCACGCATTGCGTCTATCCGAGACGCATCAGGGCTCGGCGGCGTAGGAACTTCAACACCCAGCCCACGCATTTCATCGTGCAACGCCTCGTAAGGAAAACCACCGCCAACCATGTCCCACGCGTAGGCCGTGACGATGCCGCAGGGGCAGACCACTCGCGCCATTTCGGCAACGCCCCTGGCCGGGTCTGGGACGAAGAAAATCACCAGCGGCATGACAGCCGCGTCGAACGTGTCTTCGGGGAAAGGCAGTGCCATTGCATCGCCCTGACGAAACTCTGCGACACGCGACGCGGGTCGTGTGCGAGCAAAGCTGAGCTGCCTCTCAGACGGGTCTATCCCCTGTACTGAGGCGGGCGCACACCGCTCGACGAGCATTTCGGTAAAGGCGCCGTTGCCACAGCCAACGTCTAGCCAACGCAACCCTGATTGTGGAGCAAGCCAGTCGAGGAAAGTTTCACCCGCAAGCCGGCTCCACACTCCCATGTATAGCTCGTAGGCAGCTCCGTCGTCGAAGCGGATTTGGTTAGTCGCCATTAGTGTTTTTCTCCGGTTGGACTACCTGCGAAAAGTGGCGTTGGATCGCGGTGTCTAGTGCCGCATAACGTCCTTAATTAACTCGCCCGCGCAAAAAGCATTCTATCTGATTTGCAAAGAAAATGATGAAAGAGAAGCTATCCAGGCGTCTGGTTGAATAAGAAGATAGACCACAGCCCACGATGATCAGGCAAGTTAGCCGGAGCAGTTGTCGCACCCAGCCAACAGAGCTGTAGATAACTCGACTGGTAATCGCTGCGTGCCTATCTACAATTAGGCCGATAGTAATAATTCCTACCGTGGAAATTACTGTTCTCATTTTATGACCGAGCTTATCACCTGAAATTTGATAAAGGTCGCTGCCATCAACGCTTTCCGCGCTTGCTGAATGAGTATTCATTCAGTATCATGGGGGTTTGCAGCATGAAGTTTTAGAGACGCGCAGGCGGACTCGATAAGAAAGGTTTTTACTCAAACTATGCTTCGGATTGAAAAGGCGGCGGTGTTGGGCGCGGGCACGATGGGCGCGCAGATCGCCGCGCATCTGGCGAGCGCTGGGATTCCGACCCTCTTACTGGATATTGTGCCGCGCGAGCCCGCGCCTGAAGAACAGAAGCGCGGGCTCACGCTTGAGTCCAGGGAAGTTCGTAATCGTATCGCGCAGATGGGTCTTGAGGCGGCGAAAAAAGCCAGGCCCGCAGCGTTCTTTACACCGGAACTGGCTGCGCTCGTCTCCGTCGGCAACTTCGATGACGACATGGCGCGCCTTAAGGATTGCGATCTCATCATAGAGGCAGTCGTCGAGAATCTTGAGATCAAGCGCGGGCTTTATGAGCGCGTAGAGCAGGCGCGCAGGCCGGGCTCCGTCGTCGCCTCTAACACGAGCGGTATTCCTCTTGGACAACTCGCCGAAGGCCGTTCCGAAGATTTTCGCGCTCACTTTCTGGGCATACATTTTTTCAACCCGCCGCGCTACATGCATCTGGTCGAGCTGATCCGCACACAGTGGACCAAGCCGGAAGTCGCGTGCGCCGTCTACGGCTTTCTGGATCAGCGGCTGGGCAAGGGTGTGGTCACGGCGAAAGACCGCCCAAACTTTATCGCCAATCGCATCGGAACGTTCGGCGCGATGCACACGATTCATACGATGATCGCGGACGGCTACTCGATTGAAGAGATTGACAAGATGACGGGCCAGATTGTCGGAAGGCCGAAGACCGCGACCTTCCGCACATTCGATCTCGTCGGCTTGGATGTCTTTACGCACGTCGTCAAGAATCTTTACGAGGCGCTGCCCGAAGACGAAGAGCGCGAGGCTTTTATCGCGCCGGAGTTTTTGACGCAGATGATCGGTCGCGGCTATCTGGGTAATAAGACGAAGGGCGGTTTTTATAAGAAGCAGAAGGGCGAGAAGCAGGAGATTTGGACGCTCGACGTGGCCTCGCTCGAATACCGCCCGGCGGACAAAGTTAAACTGCCCGCGCTCGACATGGCGAAGAACATCGAAGCGACGCCCGAGCGCATAAAAACTTTGGTGTGGGGCAAGGATCGCGTCGGCGCATTTCTGTGGAAGACCACTACGCGCACGCTGCGCTACGCCGCCGCACGCATTCCAGAGATCAGTGATTCGGTCGTCGAGATTGATCGTGCTATGCGATGGGGCTTCAACTGGGAGCTTGGCCCATTCGAAGTCTGGGATGCCATCGGCGTCGAAAAGTCCGTTGCGCGCATGAAGGAAGAGGGACAAAGCATCCCTGCCAACGTGCAGCAGATGTTGGACTCGGGCGCGACCTCTTTCTACAAAATGGAGCAGGGCCGGCAACTCTATTTCGATTTCGCCACCGGAAAGTATGTGCCCGTCAATGAGCAGCCCGGCGTGATCGTTTTAAAATCCGTCAAGGAACAAACCCGTGTTATCAAGAAAAACGCTGGCGCTTCGCTCATAGACCTGGGCGATGGTGTGGCGTGTCTGGAATTTCACTCGAAGATGAACGCCATCGGCGGCGATACGATTCAGATGTTGAAATATGCGCTCGCCGAAGTCGAGAAGAATTTTCTTGGCCTTGTGGTCGGTAATCAGGGGCCGAACTTTTGCGTCGGCGCGAACCTGATGCTGATGCTCCTCGAAGCGCAGGAGGAGAACTGGGAAGAGCTTGACATGATGTCGCGCGTTTTTCAGAACGCCGTGATGAGCTTGCGCTATTCGCCAAAGCCCGTGGTGGTTGCGCCGTTTCAGATGACCTTCGGCGGCGGCTGCGAGATGGTCCTGCACGCGGATCGCGCGCGGGCCGCCGCAGAGACCTACATCGGTCTGGTCGAAGTCGGCGTCGGAATTATCCCTGCTGGCGCGGGCACAAAAGAGATGTTGGTGCGCGCTATGGATTCGATTCCGAAGAACGTTACCGAAGCAGACCCTTTTCCTTTCGTCAAGCGTGCGTTCGAGACCATCGCGCTCGCCAAAGTCGCGACCTCTGCGGAAGAGGCACGCTCGCTCGGCTTCCTTGGCGAGGACGCTACCGTCTCAATGAACACTGATCGCCTGATCGCTGATGCCAAGCAGGAGGTGCTTGCGCTCGCCTCTACGGGTTACGTTGCGCCGCAGCCGCGCACGGACATTCTGGCGCTCGGGGCAGGGGCGCTTGCAACTTTGAAGCTCGGGATACATCAAATGAAGCGCGGCGGTTTTATCTCAGATCATGATGCGCTGATCGGCGAAAAGCTCGCACGCATTTTGACCGGAGGCGACCTTAATCATCCGACGCGCGTCTCGGAGCAATATCTTTTGGATTTAGAGCGCGAAGCGTTTCTCTCTTTAGCTGGTCAACGCAAGACGCAGGAGCGCATCGCACACATGCTCAAGAGTGGAAAGCCGCTCAGGAACTAAACGAACAGGACTCAGAACATAGAACTGTAGGAGTCAGAAGAGGTTTTTATGAGAGATGCAGTAGTCGTGTCGGCCGTGCGTACGGCTGTGGGGAAAGCGCCGAAGGGTACGCTCAAGGACACGCGGCCTGATGAGATGGGCGCGGCTGTGATTAAAGAATCAATCGCGCGTGTAGCTGGGCTGGAGATGTCGGAGATCGAAGATGTCATTATGGGTTGCGCGATGCCGGAGGCCGAACAGGGGATGAACGTGGCGCGTGCGGCGGCCATACGCGCTGGACTTCCGGTCGAAACGTCCGCGATGACGATCAATCGCTTCTGCTCTTCGGGACTGCAATCAATCGCGATTGCGGCGGATCGCATACGCACTGGCGGCGCAGAGGTCGCCATCGCGGGCGGGCTTGAGACGATGTCCATGATTCCCATGGGCGGCCACATTATTCGTCCGAACCCTTATCTGGTCGAGCACTATCCGGATTTTTATCTGAACATGGGACTCGCCACGGAGAACGTCGCGCGCAAGTACGAAATCTCGCGCGAGGAGCAGGACGCCTTTAGTCTGCGCTCGCACCAGCGCGCCACACGCGCGTTGGATGAAGAGAAGTTCAAGGACGAGACTGTGCCGCTGACGGTGACGGTCGAAGAGTTAGACTCGAAGGGGCGCAAGCAACGGCGCGAGGTTGTCTTCGATAAAGACGAAGGTGTGCGGCGCGACTCAAGCATGGAAGGCTTAATGAAACTCAAGCCGGCTTTTCATGTGAAGGGCACGATCACGGCGGGTAATGCTTCGCAGATGTCTGACGGGGCGGCCGCTGCTGTCCTGATGTCGGACGAGCGTGCGCGCTCTCTCGGTGTGAAGCCGATGGCGCGCTTCGTAGCCTACGCAACCGCCGGATGCCCGCCCGAAGAGATGGGCATCGGCCCTGTCTACGCTATCCCGAAGGCTTTAAAGATCGCTGGGCTCACGCTCGATCAGATCGATGTCATTGAGCTTAACGAAGCGTTTGCCGCGCAGTCTCTGGCCGTGATTCGCACGCTAGGTCTCGACGAAGAGAAGGTCAACGTCAACGGCGGAGCCATCGCTCTGGGCCACCCCCTTGGCTGCACTGGCGCGAAGCTGACTGCCTCAATCCTGCGCGAGCTTGAGCGCAGAACTGGTCGCTACGGAATGGTCACGATGTGCGTCGGCGGCGGAATGGGCGCGGCGGGAATTTTTGAAAGAATATAAGAGTAATCAGTAGTCAGTAATCAGTTATCAGCTTTTTGCTTTTGACTGATTACTGACTACTGATTGCTGATTACTTTTTGCGACTGAAAGGAGCAAAACATGTCAGCCGTAGTCGAAGAGAAACAGTTCATCAAAGGCGGCGCTTTCCTTATAGAGGAGCGCGCACCCGAAGAGATTTTTACACCGGAAGATTTTACTGAAGAGCATCGCATGATCTTTGAGACGACGCGCGAGTTCGTCGATAACGAAGTCGTGCCGCGCATCTCCGAGCTTGAGAAGCACGATTGGAAACTGGCGCGAGAGCTGGTCCAAAAGGCAGCGGAGCTGGGCTTGGTCGGCGCGAGTATCCCTGAAGAGTACGGCGGGCTCGGCCTTGACCAGACGAGCGGCGCGCTGATCGGCGAAGGCATCGGTCGCTCGGCCTCGTTTGCGACCACTATCGGCGCGCAAAGTGGCATCGGACTTTTGCCTATCATCTACTTCGGCACGGAAGAGGCCAAGCAAAAATATCTGCCAAAGATCGCTTCGGGCGAGCTGATCACGGCTTATGCTTTGACGGAGTCTGGCTCCGGCTCGGACGCGCTCGCGGCCAAAGCGACGGCGCGGCTCTCCGAGGACGGCAAGGAATATATCCTCAACGGCGAGAAGATGTGGATTACCAACGGCGGCTTCGCAGACCTCTTCGTCGTCTTCGCCAAGGTGGACGGCGATAAGTTCAGCGGCTTTATCGTCGAGCGGCAGGAGGGACTGACCAGTGGTGCGGAAGAGCACAAGATGGGGATTAAGGGTTCGAGCACGACGGCGCTGGTGCTCAATGATGTGCGCACGCCCGTCGAGAATCTTTTGGGCGAGGTCGGCAAGGGTGCAAAGATCGCTTTCAATATTCTCAACATCGGTCGTTTCAAACTGGGCGCGATGTGCGCAGGCGGTATGAAGCTGATGATTCAGGAATCCGTGCGCTATGCCAACGAGCGTCATCAATTCGGCAAAGCGATCTCAAGCTTTGGCGCGATCAAGACGAAGCTGGCGGAGATGGCTATCAAGACGTGGGTCGGCGAGGCGATGGTCTATCGCACTGTAGGGTTGATCGAATCCTCCACCAGCGATATGAAAGACCCGAATGCGAAGCTGCGCGCGATTGAAGAGTACGCGGCCGAATGCTCCATCATCAAGGTGGCTCTCTCCGAGTACTGCGGCTTTATCGCCGACGAGATGGTGCAAATCTTCGGCGGCTACGGTTACTCTGCTGAGTATCCGGCTGATCGCGCTTATCGCGATGCGCGCATCAATCGCATCTTCGAAGGCACGAACGAGATCAACCGCATGCTTATTCCGGGCATGCTGATGAAGCGCGCGATGACTGGCAAGCTGGCGCTTCTGCCGGCCGCGCAAAAACTGATGGAGGAAGTCCTGCAACCCTCCATGCCTTCGTTCGACGAGGACGAGATGGCGCTCGCCGCCGAGCAGAAGCTCGCCGAGAACGCCAAGAAGGTCGCGTTGATGGTGCTCGGCACGGCGGCTCAGAAATACATGATGGCGCTCTCCGAACAGCAGGAGATTCTGATGGGCATCGCTGACATCGTCATCGACGCCTTCGCGATGGAGTCCGCCATCCTGCGCGCGCAGAAACTATCCAACACGCAGGGGCCGGAGCAGTCGGCGCGCTATCTTGATATGACGCGCGTCTTCTGTAACGACGCCGTCGAGCGCATCGAGGCGAACGCCAAGAATACGCTCGCAGGGATGAGCGAGGGCGATGAGCTGCGGACGATGCTGGCGGCGCTGCGTCGCTTTACGAAACACACGCCGATGAATACC
>DATLMN010000189.1:0-31082 GCA_035537255.1 Pyrinomonadaceae bacterium
CGCATGCATTTCCTGCGCTTGCTCCGGCGTCGCGGTGCGGCCCGTGCCGATTGCCCAGACGGGCTCGTAAGCAATGATGATACGGGCCAGATCAGAGGCTGTCAACCCGCTGAGTCCCCCGCTCAACTGGCCGCTGACGACTCGCTCGGCGTTGCCCTGATCGCGCTGCGCGAGGGTTTCTCCGACGCACATAATGACGATTAAATCTGAACCCAGAGCGGCCTGCGCCTTGCGGCTGACCATCGTGTCCGTCTCGAAATAGTATTGCCGCCGCTCCGAATGACCGATGATGACGTAAGCGCAGCCGACATCCGTGAGCATATCGGCTGCGACTTCTCCCGTGTGCGCTCCGTGCTCGACTTCCGTCGAGCAATCCTGCCCGGCGACGTGTACGTTCGACCCTTCGAGCCTATCGGCGACCGTTTTGAGCGCAGTAAAAACCGGCGCGATGACGACCTCGCAATGGTTCGCATTGGCGACCAGCGGCTTTAAGGCCAGCGCCGTCTCGACGGACTCCGAGACCGTCTTGTACATCTTCCAATTTCCAGCGATGACAGGTTTACGCATAATCAGTTTTCAGTTTTCAGTCATCAGTTTTCAGCCAGAGCTTTGCTTTTAGTTTTTAACTGAAAACTAAAAACTGAAAACTGAGCACCTATTTATCATTAAGTGCGGCGACGCCGGGCAGCTCGTCACCGGCGAGAAATTCCAGTGTCGCGCCGCCGCCGGTAGAGATGTGCGTGATGCGGTCTGCGACGCCTGCGCGTGTGACGGCGGCGACGGAATCTCCGCCGCCGACGATGACGATTGCGCCGCGATCTGCGGCCTCTGCGACCGCCTTCGCAATCCCTATAGTGCCTTCATCGAAAGGCGGCTCTTCAAAGACGCCCATGGGCCCATTCCAGATGATCGTCTTCGCGTCCTTTAAAGCATCAGAAAAGAGCGCGACGGTTTCGACGCCGATATCCAGGCCGACCAGCCCGGCGTTGGTAAATTCAATCGGGATGGTTTTGCGACTCTTGAGCGGATCGTAGCTGTCTACGACCTGATGATCTGTCGGCAGGATAAGCGCGACGCCAGCTTCAGCGGCTCGACTCTTGATCTCGCGCGCCGTCTCCAGCTTGTCGTTTTCGACTAGAGATTTGCCGACCGTAAAGCCTTCGGCTTTGAAAAACGTGTATGCCATCGCGCCGCCGATCAAAAGCTTATCTACCTTGCGGTCGATCAGCGCATCGATGACGGGAATTTTGTCAGAGACTTTCGCGCCCCCCAGAATGGCCGCAAATGGATGCTCAGGATTGCTAATGACGCGCCCCAGATAATCCAGCTCTTTTTCCATCAGCAGTCCAGCCGCTGCCTGTCGTACGTGCTTTGTAATCCCTGCGGTCGAAGCATGCGCGCGATGCGCCGCGCCGAACGCATCGTTGACATAAAGATCGCAGAGGCTCGCCAGCGCGAGCGCGAACCCGTCGTCGTTCTTCTCTTCTTCGGCGTGAAACCGTAGATTCTCAAGCAGCAGCACGTCGCCGTCAGAGAGCGCATCGACTTTCGCTTTCGCTTCAGCGCCGACGCAATCGTCCGCGAAGGCCACAGGCTTAGAGAGCAGCCCGGACAAATGCTCCGCCACAGGCCGCAGGCTGTACTTCTCTACACGCTCGCCCTTGGGCCTGCCGAGATGCGAAGCAAGAATGACGCGCGCGCCGTGCTCTGTCGCATACTGAATCGTCGGCAGCGCCCCACGGATACGCGTGTCATCCTCAACACGCCCCTCTTTAATCGGCACGTTGAAATCCACGCGCACGAAAACACGCTGTCCCTTGAGTTCCAGGTCTTTGATGGAAAGCTTTGCCATTTTGGATTTTAGATTTTGGATTTTAGATTAACGCTTCCGTTCGTCTTGAACCCTGGAATCAAGGCTTTCAACCTACGTTGCCCGCCAATCCAAAATCCAAAATCCAAAATCTAAAATCCAAAATCCCTAGAGTCCTTTTTGTGCGATGTACTTGACGAGGTCGCGCACGCGGCAAGAGTAGCCCCATTCGTTGTCGTACCAGGAGAGAATCTTGACCATGTTGCCGCCGATCACTTTGGTGTATTCGGCATCGACGATTGACGAGTTAGGGTTCTTACGAAAATCAGAGGAGACGAGCGGCTCTTCGGAGAACGCCAGAATGCCCTTGAGCTGTTCGTTGGCCGCGTCCTTCAGCGCGCGGTTTACGTCTTCCGTGGTCGTATCTTTATCCACCTCCATGACGACATCTACGAGCGAGACATTCGGCGTCGGCACACGCACGCTGATGCCGTCGAATTTTCCCTTCAATTCCGGCAGCACGAGCGCGACGGCCTTGGCCGCTCCCGTCGAGGTCGGAATCATGGAGAGCGCGGCGGCGCGAGCACGTCGCAAATCCTTGTGCGGCAAATCAAGTAGCTGCTGGTCGTTCGTGTAGGAGTGAATCGTCGTCATCTGCGCAGAGCGAATACCGAACCGCTCGTGCATTACTTTGGCGACGGGCGCTAGACAGTTGGTCGTGCAGGAGGCGTTGGAGATGACGTGATGCTCTGCGGCGATGTACTTGTCTTCGTTGACGCCGAGCACGATGGTGATGTCCTCGTTCTTGGCGGGCGCGGAGATGATGACTTTTTTGACAGAGCCGCGCAGGTGCTTGCGCGCGTCTTCGGCCTTGGTGAAATGGCCTGTGGATTCGATGACGACTTGAGCGCCGACCGATTCCCAGTCAATCGCCGCCGGATCTCTCTCAGAGAAGACGCGAAACTCATCCTCACCGACCTTGATGCCGTTATCTGTGGCGGAGATTTCGTGATCCAGATTGCCCAGCACCGAATCGTATTTGAGAAGATGCGCGAGCGTCTTGGTGTCCGTGAGATCATTGACGGCGACGAAATCTATGTCCGTGTCCCCTAGACTTGCGCGCAAGACGTTGCGCCCGATGCGTCCGAACCCGTTGATGCCGACTTTGACTGCCATTGAATTAGAGCCTCCTCGCCTTTCTATCTTTGAGAAGCGGAAATCCCGCAATTTGTAAGAGCCAATCAGGCGCGCTTCACGTCTCGCGCACTCGTGGCCTTAAGACCCGCAGGACATCCCAAACCATTTTATTCAGGAATACGCTTTGCTGAATTAAGAGAGGCAAGATAATGCCCGCTTAGCTAGACTGTCAAGTTAAGAGAAAGCAGAGCAATTGTGCATTCTGGATAATTACGTATCAGGCTTACTTGAGACTCACTACAGAGACACAGAAGACGCGGAGGAAGCACAGAGGATTGAGTGATGTTGGCCTTGCACACATATTCAGGTAGTATGAATACAGTCGCGCGAATTATGCAGCATTTTCTCAATAAATGTGCCAAGCTAGAGCGGCATCTGCTCTAGAAGCTTCGGCTGAAGGCGGCCATTATTTGGGCTTTAAAGGCGTACTGATTTCGCTTTTTATTGAAACCGGGCGTCGCCCGATGACGTAGTAAGATAATGACTCGCCGCGTTTTATCTCTCATACAGAGAGCGCCGAGCCACACGGCAAAAGCAATTTTCCAGGTTTATCATTTCAAGGAGCTGATCGGTTTGATGTCTATTTATTTTGTGCGTCAGGTTTTCAAGGCGTGTTTGCTCTCGCTCATCTTGGGAGTGGGGGCAGTTGCCGCGCTGGCCCAAACACCGACCCAGACGCCCGCCAACCCTGCACAGCAAGATGCGACTCGTCCGCCGGGCACGGAGCGCAATCAACCTATACCGGAGTCGGCACGTCCGACGACGCAGGACCCGACCGCGCCTCCGGGAACGTCTCGCCCGGACCCGCAAGCGCCGCCGGGCACGAGCACCGCGCCCACGACAGGTGTGCCGCCCACAGACACGCTCCGCACGCCGACCGTCACTCCGCAGACGCCTGCGACCGGGACAACACCCACGACGATAGACGACCCGACAACGACGACGGGCACTCAGTTGCCCGAAGACCCTGCGTTTCCGTCCGCGACTCCGCGTCCAGTGCCGCCGCTGCCCAATCTAACGCGGCTCGGCGTCACATCATCCAACATGCTGACGCTCTCGCTCACGGATGCTATACGTCGCGCGCTTGAGAACAACAACAATATCGAAGTGGCGCGCAATGATGTGCGTCTTAACGAGACGACCCTGCGCGCGCTTCAGGGCATCTATGACCCGCTCATCAATTTTAATCCGCAGATCAACAATCAGGTTCAATCGCAGCAGAGCACGCTCGGCGGCGGCACGACCGTGAAGACGACAGACCTATCCGCTAACACGTCCGTCGATAAGTTTTTTAGCACAGGCGGCGGCAGCTACAACTTTTTCTTTAACAACAATCGTCGCACGACCAATAATACCTTTAACGAGCTGAACCCTGTTTATTCATCAAGCATGGGCGTGACCTTTACGCAGCCGCTGCTGCGTGACCGCTCGATTGACCGCAACCGCCGCGACATACGCATCCAGCGCAAACGGCTGGAACAATCCGACGCGGATTTTCGTCGCCAGACGATTGAGGTGATCTCGCAGGTGCAGCGCGCCTATTGGGATTTGGTCTTTGCGCTGCGCGACCAGCAGAACCTGATCGCCAATCTGAATCTATCGCGCGAGTTGTTCCGTCAGACTGAAGCGCGCGTGGCCGCCGGTGCGAGCGCCCCGCTCGAACGCGCAGAAGTACAGACAGAGCTTGCCAATCGCGAGTCTGCGCTGCTCTCGGCCACACAGGCCGTCTCGATTGCCGAGAACTTTCTCAAGCAGCTAATCATACGCGACCCGAGCGCGCCCGAATGGACTGCGCAGATTACGCCGACAGACCAGCCTTCTTTCGATGCGACGCCCGTCAACTTGGAGGACGCGATGGCAGAGGCGCGCTCCAATCGTCCCGAGCTTCGCCGCCTGCGACTGCAACGCGACATCAACGATATTGATCTGAAGTTTTTCAAGAACCAGACGCGCCCGCGCATTGACCTGCAATCGACGCTGGCCCTGACGGGACTGGCGGGCTCGCCCGTGGACACGGCTGCGGCGACTACGACTACGGTTCCGCTCATCTCCGGCGATCCGGCGCAGAGTGCCAGCGCGTTCCTGCTCGGTCAGATCAACCAGTTGCGCACTTTGGCTGGACTGCCGTTGGCCACATCGCCAAACGTGACAGTGACCACTACAGGGCCGGCAACGTCGAATCTGGTCGGCGGCTACGGGCGCGCGCTTGCCAATCTCTTTAGCTTCGATACGCGCAACATAGTCGTCGGCGTCGCCATACAGATTCCCTTCCGCAACAAAACGGCGGAGGCAAATCTGGCGGGCGCACGCATCGCGCGCACGCAGTTGGAAGCCTCCATGCGACTTCAGGAGCAGACCGTCGAAGTTGAAGTACGCAACTCCGCGCAAGCTGTCGAGACGGCGCGACGCCGTGTGCTGGCGGCACGCGCCGCGCGTGAAAACGCCGAGACGCAGCTACAGGGTGAACAGCGCCTCTATCAGGTCGGGCGCTCCACGACCTTCCTCCTCTTCCAGCGTGAGAATACGCTGAACAACGCGCGCAATCTGGAACTGCGCGCCGAGACCGATTACAACAAGGCGCTTGCTGACCTACAGCGCGCGACCTCTACGACCTTGAGGGCCAACAACGTCATCGTCGAGACACCTTCCGTCCCCTAATCTTCCTGTCACCAGGAACTAAGTAGCGCGAGCGGCGACACCGATTTTAGTTGACGGTGCGCCGCTTGCGCTTTATATAAGGGATGAGGGATGAGGGATGAGGGATGAACTAGGTTGAGTAATGATTCACCGGATGATTAACTCAATGCTTTTCATCCCTCATCCCTCATCCCTCATCCCTCATGAAGATCACCGCCACCATCATCACCTTTAACGAAGCGGACAATATTCGCGCGGCGTGCGAGTCCGTCTCCTGGGCCAACGAGATTCTGGTCGTCGATTCGGAATCGACGGACGCGACGCGCGAGATTGCAGCAGAGTGCGGAGCGCGCGTCATCAATCGTCCCTGGCCTGGCTTCGCCGCGCAGAAACAGCTTGCCGCAGAGGCCGCACAGCACGACTGGATTTTCAGCCTCGATGCGGACGAGCGCGTCTCGGATGAATTGCGCACACAGCTTGATGACCTGCTTTATACGAATGAGTCGCAGCTCGCGGACGGCTACCGCGTTGCGCGCAGGACTTTTTATATGGGGCGCTGGATTCGCGGCGGCGGCTGGTATCCTGATTACCAGTTACGACTCTATAAAAGAGAGCGCGGCCGTTGGAAGGGAGCTTATATTCACGAGTCTGTCAGGATGGATGAGGGAGCGAGAGTCGAAACCCTGAAGGGCGACCTCCTGCACTACACTGTGCGCGAGGGCGCGGCCGAGCATCATCGCATGATCGGCGAGCGGTATGCGCCGCTGGCCGCGCGACAGATGTTTGAAGAGGGGCGGCGCAGCACGCCCGCGCGAGTCATGACCGCAGGCCCTGCCGCCTTCGTGCGCAGCTTTCTCCTCAAGGGCGGCTTTCGCGACGGGCTCGCAGGATTCAGCATCGCCAGCTTCGCCGCGCATCACGCCTTCCTCAAACATCTACTGCTCTGGGAAATGCAGCAGAACAGCGATGAGCACAGTGACAAGTGACAAGTGGCGAGTGGCAAGCAAAGGCTTTTCTTAAGAGGATTAAAAAACTCCGTGCGGGACGCGAACGGTTTTTCTAGCTGCTCTTATTCACCACTGGTGATTTTCAAATCGGAAGTTGGCAGCAACTGTCGCGGTGTTGGCCCGGCGACTGCGCGCGGCGTGGCCTGCGCATGAATCGCGTCGGCGAGCAGTTGATCTTCCATCTGCCGGTGATCCGAGATGCGATTGCCCTGATCCAGGATAGCGAAGAGGATAATTCCGGCGTTCTCCGTATAGACGAGCCCTCCGAGACTGGACATGCCGCCGTCCACTTCCGAAGTGAGCGTGCCGGTTTTTCCGACCACCGCGCCTTCCAAGCCCGTCCCGGTAAGCCTGCGACGCAGCGTGCCCGCGTCGTCGCTCGCCACGGGCATAATATCAGTCGGCTCTAAACCATGCTGCCGCGTCTCTTCGACCAGCGCGCGAAGCACTGCGACCAGTCCACGCGCCGTCATGCGATTGTGCTCGCGGCCGGACACGCGCTCGATGGTGACTTCGCCTGCGGGCAGCCTTAACTGTTCCGTGAGGAAAAGCTGTACGCCCGCCGGGCCGCCGATGAGCGCGCCGATTCTCTCCGCGACGAAATTGCTGGAACGCGCATTCATGTAGAGCAACATGTCGCGTAGCGCATAAGATTGAAAGCTAAAGAGCAAGCGCCCGGCAGTCTGGTCTGATACTGCAATCTTTTTCTCGTCGTGCTTGAGCGCCTTGGCCATGCGCGCGGCTGAATCCTCTGCGGACTCGCTGAAGTTAAAGCAGAAATCCGGCGCGACAATAAGTTCCCCGCTCACGCGTTTGATACCGCGTGACTGTAGCTCTTTTGAGATCAGATTTGCGCCGATGTCGCCGAAGGTCGGGTCCGATCCAGCCAGATAGAGTCTGCCTTGAAGCGTGCCCGTCTTGTCAATCTCGCCGTCCGTATAGACACTAATCTTAAAGCGATAATCCGGGCCTAGCTTTTTGAGCGCGACCAGGGATGTTGCCAGCTTGATCAGCGAGGCTGGATTAAAGGTCTCGTCCACGTTATGCGAGGCGAAGACGTGGTCGCCCGCCAGATTCTCTATCAACACGCCGTGCGTTTCCGGCTGCTCTCCGCGCTCCACATACCACGTCGCCACGTCGAAATGAAGCTCAGGGGCGGCAGCCTGCGGCTTGTTCTCTTCGACTACTGTGACTGTCGGCTGGTGCGTGAGGGCGACACTGAGCCGTGCGAGCGGGTCTCTGGCCAGCGAGTACGGAATGACACTGAGGACGAAGATAACTGCGATGCCGATGATGAGCATTACTATGACAGGCTCGCGACGATTCAAATCTTCCCCTCCGCTTCGGTCTCTCAATTATATCTTTCGCAATAGGGCGCGAAAGCCGTATCATGCTTAAAGGGCGCGGCGCGCGTCAAGTCTAAGTGGCGATCACTCTGGTCATAAAATCTATCTCTACGGCATGCACATTTTTTTCAATCTCTTTCTGCCGGACGCCATACTAGGGCTTCCCTTCCCGCTGGCCTGCGCTTTTATCCTCGCTCTGGGCGGGATTATCGGAAGCTTTCTCAACGTCGTGATTCATCGTGTGCCGCGCGAAGAATCAATCGTCTTTCCCAATTCGCGCTGTCCGGAATGCGGCACGGCCATACGCCCATACGATAATATTCCAGTCATCAGTTATCTTGTCCTGCGCGGTCGTTGCCGCGCGTGCAGCACGCCGATCTCTGCTCGTTATCCCGCCGTAGAGGCTTTCACAGCGCTGCTCTACCTAGCGGTCTTCCTTCATGACGGAGCAAGCCTCGCGCTCCCTTTTGATCTGGTGTTCGTGACAGCGCTGGTCGCGCTGATCTTTATAGATGCCGAGCACATGATTCTGCCCAACGTGATTACCTATCCGGGGCTGGCCTTTGTGCTCGTCGCGCGCGTAGCGATTCCGCTCCTGACGGGCAGACCGTTTTTTGACGATCTGGAAGCAGGGATGACTGGCGCGCCCGCCGATTGGCCCATGTGGGCCGCTTCGCTTGTGGGCGCACTTGTGGGCGCGCTCGCAGGCGGAGGTTCGCTGTGGCTGATGGGCTGGCTGTGGGAGCGCCTGCGCGGCGTCGAGGCGATGGGCTTGGGCGATGTCAAGATGATGTTTATGGTGGGCGCTTATCTGGGCTGGCGTTTGACCATCGTGACGATTTTTCTGGCCGTGCTGGCGGGCTCGCTGACTGGAATCGCTTTGATGCTCAGACGCGGCCAGAAAGATATGCAGATGCTTCTCCCCTTCGGCATCTTCCTGGGCGCGGGCGCGATTATTTCTCTGCTCGTCGGCGGCATGATCGTCGCCTGGTACGCCTCACAGTTTAGAATATAGTGACGAGTGGCAAGTGATGAATGACAAGTCCAAAGCGTTTCAGGATAAGAGCGCGCAAATATTCTAAGCTCCGACGGAGCATAGATGTTTATAGCCAGAACATGACAAATTGAATTAAGCTCCGTAGGAGCGACATCTCATTAGACCTAGTACATGTCGCGCCTACGGAGCTTGATACTTGATTAACCGGATCGTCTATAAACATCTCTGCTCCTACGGAGCTATCTCTGACGGCACGTTCACGTTTAGCTAGACGTTTATTCTTACTTATCATTCGTCACCTGCCACTCGTCACTGCTCTCTTATGTTGCCGCGTTATAGAAGTCGTATGCAGTTGGTGCTGGCGATGGTGGTCGGCCTTTTTTTGCTGGCCAATCTGTTCGCCGTGCTGCTGATCGCGCGCTCGCCCGCCTTACCGTCTGCGCGTGGGCCCATGCTGCTGACCATTCTGGTCGTGACGCTGCTCGTCAGTCTTCTCTGCCTGGTGCTGCTGTTGCGCTGGCTGCTCAGGCCCTATCGCCAGCTCGTAGGCGAAGCCGAGCGCGCACCCGTCGCGGCGCGTTCGGGAAAGGCGCGCGATGAAGCGGAGTTCGTGTTGGAGACTTTTCAATCCGTCGTCGCACAGCTACAGGCACAACGCCGCGAGCTTGAGATGTTGAGCGCGCGTGCCAGCATCCGCGCAGATTCTGCGGAAAAGTTCAGCGAGCGCATTGTCGCCAGCGTGCCTTCCGGGTTGGTCGCCTTCGACTCGAAGGGGCACGCGACGGTCGTCAATGCTCCCGCGCGCGCGTTGATCGAAGCCGACGGTCAGGCCGAAGGGCAACACCTGCGAAGGCTCTTGCGCAACGCTCCCGATCTGGCGGAGATGGTCGAGCGTTGTCTTCAGACAGGCAATCTATATCGCCGCGAAGAGGTCGCGGCCACTACCAGTAATGGACGCATGCGCCGTCTGGGCGCAACAGTCGCGCCGATTGATGCGACGCCGGATCAGGGCGCGCGCGGCGCACTCTGTTTGCTGACGGACATTACGGAAGTTACGCAACTGCGCGAGCAGGTCGCGCTTAAAAGAAATCTTGAAAGCTTAGGCGAGATGTCTGCGGGCTTGGCCCATGAATTCAAGAACGCGCTGGCGACGCTGCACGGCTATGCGCAGTTGATGCAGAATCTGGAACTCGATGAACATGGAAGGGCGGCGGCCGCTTCTCTCTTGCAGGAAGTGCGCAGTCTCTCCACGATGGTCACGGCGTTTCTCAACTTCGCCCGCCCGCAGCCGCTCCAACTCTCGGACGTGTCTTTAAGTGAGATCGTCAAGGATTGCACGACAGAGCTTGCGGCCTTTTACGATGAGCGTCGAGTCGCTCTCGTCACGGAAGGCGTCTTTCCACAGGTTCGTGCGGACGAGCGAATGCTCAGACAGGCCATCCTCAATCTTTTACGCAACGCTGCCGAAGCCATTGACGAAGCGGAAGCTCAGGAGCGGCGCGTGCGCGTTCTGGGTGCGCTCTCGGTGGACGCGGCGGGCAAAGAGTGGGCCAACATAGAGATCAGGGACACTGGCAACGGACTCGCCGAAGCGGATTTGCAACGTATCTTTATTCCCTTCTTCACGACGAAGTCGAAGGGTCACGGCGTCGGACTGGCGCTTGCTCATCGCGTCATCACGGATCATGGCGGGACACTCTCCGCATCAAATGCGCCCGAAGGAGGCGCGCTCTTCACCATTCGCCTCCCGCTATAGAAAGCTCATCGCGACACGCACACAAAAAGAGTTTCAGCCGGCGGAGATTTTAAGGACGGAGATTTCCGGCGGGACGCGAAAGCGCACGGGGATGATGCTAGTGCCTATGCCCTGCGTGACGAAAAGATGGTGGCCGTTCTCTTGAACGTGGCCGACGGCGTAACGCTCGCCGAACTCCGACGGTACGACGCGGCGTCCGAAGAACGGCAGATTGACCTGACCGCCGTGCGTATGACCCGCTAGAGTTAATGCCACGTCGGCCGGTAGCTTTGGAAAGAGGTCTGGGTTATGAGTGAGCGCGATCACGGTCGCAGGCCCGGGAATTTTCGAGAGAGTCGTTGTCACCAGTTGCTTTCTAGTCCAGAGGTCGGCCAGCCCTGCGATCCAAATGGATTGACCATCGCGCTCGATTTGCGCGACCTCATTTTCCAGCACCTTGATTCCGTTGTTGTTCAGTGCGCGCATCACGCGCTCGCCGTCGTACCACCAATCGTGATTGCCCAGCACAGCGTAGACTCCGTGCCGCGCTCTTAAGTTCTTCAACTCGGCGGCAATCGGCTCGGGCTCTATAAAATCTCCGCCCAGCACATCCTGTATGACGAAATCTCCGGCGATCAGAATCAGGTCGGGTTGCAGCCCGTTGATCGTCGACACAATCTCTCTGAGCTTTTCCAGATCGATATGCGGCGAGCCGACGTGCAAATCCGAGATGAGGACAATACGCGAATTATTGAAAGCCTGCGGCCACCCCGGAATCAAGATGACCGTCTCTTTAACCGTCACGCGCCCCGGCTCGATTAGAAACGACCACGCCAGCAGCGCAAGCCCGCCGAACAAAAGCAGGCCCAACGCGATCAGTCCAATCCTTTTCTTTCGCTTCGATATAAACACAGTAATAGCAGATGTCAGATGCCGGATGTGAGATGTTAGTTAAATGCTTTGACCAGCATCTGACATCTAATATCTAACATCTGTTTTTTCATTCTTTCGTTCTCATTCCTTCCGGAAAATACTCTCGCCAGCGCCGGTCGACCAGCTCAGCGATGTCCGGACGCACGACGAGTTCCGCCGGATAGCCGGGCTTCATACGCGCATCGATGACGATGGGCGCGGTGTACGTCAGGTGATGCCGTTGAACAGCCGTCCCGGCAGCATGAATATCCGAAGCAGGCTCAAAGCGGGTCCAGGTGGCCCAAAGGAAATCCGCAGGGGAGTTAGCGACGCTTGCATCGTCGTGAAGAATAACCAGAGGCCACGCAGAGAACGCCGCGTCGCGCGCGAGCCTCGCGGCCTGCTCAGGGTCATCAGCGTAAGGCGCGCCCTCGACGACCAGACAACCGCCGCAGAAAACTTCGGTGCGGGAGAGTCCGCGTGGAAGCTCTCCGCGAAACTCTCGCGGCAGCTCGCGCACAGCCTCTCCAAGGCCCAGCAGGATGGCTTTGCTTCCCTGATTAATCTTGCCGCTGGTGTAATCGAGCGTATCCATAGAGACGTTCGAGAAGATAAAGAGGTCTGTCTCAAAACGTGTGCGCGCCAGCACGTGCTCTAAGAGTTTGCGAAAATCTTTCAGGTCTTGCGGAGTATCCGTGAGGATCAGGAATTTTGTGAGCGAGAGCTGGCCCTCGCCCAGTATGCGAAAGCCTGAGACCAGAGCTTCGCGACTGTAACGCTCGCGCACGACGGCGGCGCATAAACTATGAAAGCCCGTCTCGCCGTAAGTCCAAAGGTCGCGCACGCTCGGCATGACCAGGGGAAAAAGCGGCGATAAAAGTTTTTGCAGGTAATCGCCGATAAAGAAATCTTCCTGTCGCGGTTTGCCCACGACGGTCGCAGGATAGATCGCATCGCGGCGGTGAAAGACCGCATCGACGTGAAAGACAGGATAGTCATGCTGCAAGGAATAGTAACCGTAATGATCGCCGAACGGGCCTTCGGCTCGTCTTTCGTGCGGCGGGACATGGCCCACAAGCGCGAACTCAGCTTCCGCGACAAGCCTTCGATGACCTTCCGTTAAAGGATTGCGTGCCATTCCGATTTTCGCGCCCGCGAGCACGGAAGCGAGCACAAGCTCCGGCACATCTTCCGGCAAAGGCGCAATCGCCGCGAGTATCAAGGCGGGCGGCCCGCCAAGAAACACAGTGACGGGCAGCCGATCGTTCGCCTTTTCAGCCTCGTGATAATGAAAGCCGCCGCCCTTGTGTATCTGCCAGTGCAATCCGGTCGTGCGCGCGTCATATCGCTGCATGCGATACATGCCAAGATTGTGCTTGCCAGTCTCCGGGTGCTCAGTATAAACGAGCGGCAGCGTGACGAATGGCCCGCCGTCTTCCTGCCAGGTCGTCAGCACGGGCAATTCATCCAAGCGAGCCGGTTTGTCCATGACCTGCGTGACGGGCGAGCGGCGCGTGTTGCGTGTGCCCAAGCGCAGAGCTTCGAGCGCAAGCGAGCGATGCTGCCAAAGCTCAGCGGGGCGTGGCGGCAGAAGTGATTCGGCCACCTTCACGACTTCGCGCACGAGCGCTTCGGGCTTTGGGCCAAAGGCGCGCTCGATTCTGCGCGCCGTGCCGAAGAGATTGGTGACGACAGGGTAGCGGCTTCCATTCACGCGCTTGAAAAGGAGGGCAGGGCCGCCCGACGCGATCACGCGGCGATGGACTTCCGCCAGCTCAAGGTATGGATCGACCTCCCGTTGGATGGTGACAATATCGTTTTCGCGCTCCAACAGGTCCAGGAATGAGCGTAGGTTCGGATGCATAGGTTTCCTAAAGACAGTATAACCCGTGCGGGCGGATTTTGAATTGGAAGGCCACCGCTTTCCTTGATTCATTTCCCGCGCTCTTCTATTTTATAGCCAAATAACTTTGCTCACACTTTAAGCGAAAGAGAAGGAGGAAGTCATGGCAGCAGACCATAAACATCACATACAGCAACTGGCAGACAAAGTTACTGACTGGCTTCGGGAGAATCGCGCGGAGTTTGAGGGTGAAGGCGTTAACGAAGACGGGATTGCCGGTTCTCTGGGGATAAGCGAGGATGAAGCCGCAGAGGTCGTTGACTATCTGGAGAATCACGAAGAGGTGGTCAGGTATCCGCAGGGCGAAACTGCGCCGTCGCGATTCCTGCTCAAACCCGGACGCAACTGGCCTCCGACTGCGGCAAGCGCTTCTTGAAGGTCAGCGACCAGAGGACATGCACTATCTAGTCCTGCCCGATTACTGAGAATAGAGCAAATCTGGATTGAGTTTATGGAAAGAAGCATTCACCACAGAGGCACAGAGGACACGGAGATGACACAGAGGCTTGAGTGATATTCAACACTCTGTGCCCCCTCTGTGCGCTCTGTGCCTCTGTGGTGAGGTGCGACGTTCCTGACATTCAATTAGATAGACAAACGAGAGCGCTTACAGGGATGAAGCCAAGAGCCCCGGATGCGAAGCTTTGTCTTGAATTTCGCTCAGGGCGTTTCTTCTTGCGGCGATTCGTCTACGGTCTCTTTCGTCTCGACGGTTATGCCTGTCTGTCGCGGGCGTGTCGGCTGAGCCTGTGTTTGTGCTTCGCGACGCTCGATCTCGCGTATGGCAAACCTCGCGGCATTGGCGATGCTCCCGTCAAGGTATGTCGTGTAGGGCTCAAGCCGCTCGGCGGTTTCCGTATTGCCGATGCTGGCGAGCGCTTCGAGCAGATAAACCAGGGTCTCCGGATTAACTCGATCGAGGAAGAAGTATAGATGCTCAGGGCCTTCGAGCTGCTTTAGATAAGTCGCGGCCTGATTGCGTCGGCGCGTGCTGTTCAGATCGCGCACGACTGAGAAGAGCGTCTCGGTCTTGCCCATACGATAGAGCGCCCAGTCGAGGGCGAGGCGCACGCGCGCATCCTTTTCCTGCAACCTGTATCCTTCGACGAGCTTTAGCTGCTCGACCGCGCCCATGCGCGCAAGCTCTTCGGCGGCACGCTGGCGCTCAAGCGGATCAGCGCTCGCAAGATTGCGCGCGACCGCCGCAGACGCTTCCGCATTGGCCGTCGTTTGATCCTCTTCAGAGTCAGATTGCGCTCTGGCCTGTTGACTTGCGCCCGCCAGCAAAAGCGCGAGCGCAAACACCGACAGAACAATCTTGATGCCGGACGTGGGTTGATAATTTTTCATCACCGTGCCACCTGCTTTTCCGGGATGCAAAGACGCATCCTTTAGGGTTTGTTCAGCGCGCCCGCGTTAGACTTCTTGAGGCTCGCGGCATTGAGGTCAAGCTCGGACTCGCTGATGACTTCGACGTTCGGGAATTGCTTGCGCAGCTCTTCGATAAACTCTTTGGCGTTGCCGACGACGATGATCGAGGCTTCTTTCGAGCCCAGACGCGTGCCCGCGAATTTTTGTATATCGCTCGATGTAATCCCCTGCACGTTCCTGATGTAGTTATTAATCTCGTCCAGGCTCAGGCCATAGAGGGCGAGCGAGCCGATCTGTGTCACGAGGCCCGTGACGGTCTCAAGGCTGCGGCCGAAGTTTCCGATCAGCACTGCCTTGCGCGGCACGAGTTCCGTCTCCGTGATGGCCTCGCTCGACAGGCGATTCAATTCGGCGACGAGCAGGGATGCGACCTGTGCGCCGGTCGGATTCTTGGTCTGCGTCTCGGCGATGAATGGGCCCACGTCGCGGCGCACCTCTAACGCGCTGCGTGCGCCGTAGCTCAAGCCGCGCTTGATACGAATCTCCTGATTGAGTCTGCCCGAATATCCTGTCAGGACTGAATTGGTGACGATGCCGCGAAAGTAGTCCGGGTCTGTGCGCTTTAAGCCAGTGCGCACGAGGACGACGGCCGCCTGTCCTGCGTCCGGCTTATCTATGACGAGGACGCGCGGCGTCGTGGCGGTCGCAGCCTCTTTCATCGAGGAAGATTCGGCCGGCAAGGCGGCAGATGGCTTTTGCCAGTCGCCGAACATGCGCTCGGCCATCTTAAAAGCATCATCGGGTTTGACGTGGCCGCCGATCACTAGAATAGCGTTGTCCGGCCTGTAGTAGGTCTGATGAAACTTGACTATGTCTTCGCGCTTGATGCGATTGATGGTCTCAGGCGTGCCCGTCAAGAGGTGGCCGTAAGGCGTCGAGCCGAAGACGACGCGCGTGGCGACAAACCGCGCGAGCCGTCCTACATTGCTCATGTCTACGGAGAGCTGATCCAGAAGTTGCTGGCGCTGCCGCTCAATCTCTTCATCTTTAAAGGCGGGGTTGCGCACGATGTCCGCTAGGATAGCCATCGCCGGGTCAAGCTTTGCGGACATCACGCCGAGCCTGGCTGTCGATGCGTCCCACAGGCCACCGGATTCAAGCGAGCCGCCGAGCGCTTCTATGGCTTCGGCGATCTGCGGTGCTGTGCGTGTGCTTGTTCCTTCCGTCAACAGCGCGGCGGTCAGGTTCGCCAGTCCCGCTCGATCAGCGGGGTCTGCCTCGCCTCCGGTTTTAACGAGAAGCTGTGCGGCGGCCAGCGGCACTTCTCCGCGTTCGATGACGATCACGCGCAGGCCGTTTCGTAAAGTCTTCTCGACGGGCTTCGGCAGAGTGACAGAGCGCGGGGCGGAGGGCGGAGGCGGCGTCTCCTGTTGGGCCAATGTGTTAAGAGGCATAGTGGTTATGATAAAAGCGACAAGCGCGACCGACGTGTTAAGAGTGCGGCGAAATGTGTTGCTCCTCATCCCTATTTTTCTCCTTTCATGCGTCGCACTGTCAAAGCGCTGCTGTCTTCGCTTACGGTACGCGATTGATCGTTCGTGTTCGCGGCGTTGCCGGACGGTCTCATAGCTTCGGGCAGATACGTGATGACGACGCGATTCGTATCTGTGAAATACTTTTTGACGACACGCTGCACGTCCTCTGCGGTTACGGCCTGAAGGCGTGCGAGGTCTGTGTTGGCGCGATTAGGATCGCCCAGCAGCACGGCCGCGTTGCCAATCGCCAGAGCCTTATCCTCGTTCTTCTCGCGCTCGCGCAGTTTGCTTGTGACGAGCAGATTCTTGGCCTTGTCCAATTCGGCTTTGGTCACGGGCGTGTCCTGTAAACGCTTGATCTCTGTAAAGAGCGCACGCTCTGCGTCTTCGGGTTTCTTATCGGAGGCGAGCGTGATGCGCAGCCCAAAGAGGCTGGCGTCTTCGCGCAGGTCTGTGTAGGAGGCTGCGTCCTGTGCCAGTTGCTGTTGATAGACGAGCGACTGGTAAAGCCGCGAGGAAGTGCCGCCGGAGAGAATCGCATCGGCGACCTGAAGCACGATTGCATCGTCGCTCGACGCAGGCGGTACTAGATAGGTGACGGCGATGGCAGGCAAAGGCACGTTCTTGCCGTATTCCGTAAAACGCTTTTCAGCGGTGCGCGCAGGCTCTTTGACGGTCACGCGCGGCAGAGGCGTATTGGGCTTAGGGATGCGCCCAAAATATTTATCGACCCAGGCGTCCAGTTGCTTCTGGTCGAAATCACCTGCGACCACGAGCGTCGCGTTATCCGGACGATAATAAGTGGCGTGAAAGGCCCTGACGTTTTCAATCGTGGCGGCATCCAGCTCTTCGATGTTGCCGATGCCCGGCCGCCTGTACGGATGCGTCGTCCAGGATTTTTGTTCCGTCAACAGATTGAGCTTGCCGTAAGGCGGGGCGACGTAGTTCTGACGAAACTCTTCCTGCACGACGGCGCGCTCGGACTTAAAATTAGGCTCGTCGACGTTGAGCCCTGCGAGGCGATCAGCCTCGGCCCAGATCAAGGTCTCAAGATAGTTCGACGGCACGACCTCGTGATAAACGGTCACGTCGTCGGCCGTAAAGGCGTTGTTGAAGCCGCCCACGTCCTCAGTCAAACGATCCATCATCTCGGACTTCATGTTCTTGGTGCTTTTGAACATGATGTGCTCGAAGAGGTGCGCGAATCCGCTGCGACCTTCGGGGTCGTCCTTCGAGCCGACGTGATACCAGACCTGTATGGCGACCGTCGGGCTGCTGTGATCTTCCAGACTGTAAACCTTCAGGCCGTTACTGAGCGTGCGTTCTTTGAACTTGAGAGGCGGCATACTTGTTTGCGCGTGGGTGGGCAGAGTCAACTGGGTGATAAATAAAGCCGATGCACACAGAATCAGCATGAACTGGTAAACGGGACGCATAAATTTTGCTCCAAAGTTTTGAATGGGCCGAATCGCCAGACAACTGAAAGGTATCAGAGGGCTGGCGTCCCTTGCGCGTTTGGATGCGCCTTTCTCCGGGCGCTGTTGCATGACGATGTTTCTCTTACGTTAATCGTCGCAATAAGTTTCACTCGCAATTCCGCGTTGCTACTCCTCCGATTGATTGTTGATCCCGGGGATATTGCGTAGAAGTTTTGTCCTGAGCAAACTCGCTCTAAAAACAGTTAATCCACATCCATCGGATTGATAAACGGCTTATCCTTGTCCTTCTCGGCTTTCTTCATGGCCTCGCGGAACTTCTCTTCGAGCAGCCGCTCGCGATCTTTGAGTGAGCCCAGTTCCTGTTGAAATATTTGCTCGCGTTGCTGCTTCTGCTTGTCCAAGCCCTTGAGCATCTCGTCGAAGGAGGCCAGGGGTTTTGACTTCTCCTCGTGCGAGATAATCACGCCGGTCTGCGAGTCTACGTGCAGTGTAGCTTCGCAGCATGGGCAAATAATCGTGAAACGCGATGTCTCTGACATAACCATCTCCTATTCATTTTTGCAGAAGTAGCCCCCTTCGGTTATCCGAGCCAACTCAGAGAAGGAGCAGCTTCAAGTATAACAAAGGCTGCGGCGCAAACCCGAATCTGCACAGCGTTAGGCAGGTGCAGCCCGAAGCAGCTCGGAGGTGTTCTGCCGAACAAAAGAACGGGCGGCTTCCAATGAAGCCACCCGTATCATGTCTCTTACGATGATTGTTCAAGCTTAAGGCGTGACGGCGTCTTTGACGGCCTTGCCTGCCTTCTTCGCTCCCTGAACTGTTTTCTGCCCGGCAGTCTTTGCGCCCTGAGCAGTTGCGGAGCCGACAGTTCGCGCGCCTTCAGCAGTCTTTGAGCCAGCGGTTCTGGCCGCATCAGCAGTCCTTTCACCGGCAGTCCTCGCGCCTTCGGCTGTCTTAGAGCCGACGGTCTTGGCTGCATCGGCGGTTTTCTCTCCAACGGCCTGCGCGCCTTCCTTCGTCGCGGCAGCGGCATCGGCAGTCTTCTCCGCGACGAAGCCTGCGGCGTCAGCGATGGCGTCGCCCGTATCGTCAAGCGCGCGGGCTACTCTGTCTTCGGGCAAATCTCTGGGCTCGCCCGTGACAGGATAAACGCGTGCCGTACGCTTGCCTTCGCGCGTCGTCGTGACGACAACCTTGGAAACGCGCGTGTTGTTTTTGAAAGTGCGCGTTTCGACGGTCGATCCAGTCTGATCCGTCGCCGTCGTGATCTCGGAGTCGCCAGGAGCCGAGCGCGTTTGTGCAGTCGTAGTCGTATTAGTCGTCGTCGCGACCGTAGTCGTATTCGCGTTCGTATTAGAAGTCGTTCCTGAATCGGAGCAACCACCTGCCAGGCTTGCGAGCGCGACGACGCCCAGCCCGACCATCAACTTTATTCGCACAGCAATTCCCCTCCCGTAAGTTTTTAGCATTTAAGCCACAACATACGGGCAACCGACGTGCCAGTCTATGAACAGGATAAACCCCGGTTTACGGGAGGATTTGAGCGGCAAACGCTCATAAAAGCGTACGCTACAGCGGCGCGGCGTTTTCTTACGATACGATTGTTTGAAAGCGGAAAGAGGATTTTATTTAGTGGAGCGGGTGACGGGATTTGAACCCGCAACCCTTTGCTTGGGAAGCAAATGCGCTACCATTGCGCCACACCCGCTCAAGACTAGCGGCTTAAGAAGATAACCTTCTGCCCATCGTACACCCTGAGCTTGTTTGTTCAAAGTTGGGGCAAGCCGTAATGAAACCTCTGTCATACCGACTTCATCAACTGGAATCAAGTAGACCTTAGCATCTTCAGGATTGAGAACGGCAAACAAATCCGCTAGCCCTCGATAATTCTGTCTCACCGCTCCGTTGCCGGACTTGCTATAAGCATTGAAGAGAAGAACACCGTTTTTTACTCTGCCCGTCTTACATTGCACGCGTAACAGTCGAACCGAATCGTCAATCACTAAATCATATTTATGGCCCGACCCGAAAGGTATCAGGACCAAATAACCGGCGTCTACCAATGCAGCTAAAACTCTGGCTTCGCTCCGATTGCCCTTTTCTCCGGTGAGCATGAACTGATCCTCCGCCATTGATCTCTTGCACATCAATTGGGAGGATGAAGCCGGAACAATTCTCAGCGTTTCCGACTCCGGCCAGAAAGATAATCAAACGGACGCCCGGCTGTCAAACAGTTATCCTGATCTCGAAACCCGTGCTTTAGAATTTGATGTAGCGTTTCATCAGATCATCCCAGTGGCCCTGCGCCTTGAGGATGATTTCTGTGACTTCGCGCACCGCGCCGTAGCCGCCCGGAAGCTGTGTGACGTAGTGCGCGGCTTCACGCGTCTCGCGTGTGGCGTCGGCGACCGCGACGGCCAACTCTGCGCGCTCCATCAACGGAATGTCGGTCACATCGTCGCCGATAAAGGCGACCTCCGATTCTTCGATCTCGGCTTCGGCGAGCAGCTCTTCGAAATCCTTGATCTTATCCAGAGCGCCTTGGCGCAGGTACGTGATTGAAAGATCGCGCGCGCGCCGCGAGAGGGCCGTGGACGTGCGGCCGGAGATAATGCCGGAACTCAAGCCCGCGCGATGAAAGAGCACAAGGCCGTGCCCGTCTCGCGTGTGAAAGCTCTTTTGCTCGTCCGCGTCTCCGATCAACTGTATGCGGCCGTCCGTCAACACGCCGTCGCAGTCCATCAGCAGCAGCTTGATACGCGCCGCGCGGCGCTCGATCTCCGCAAGCTCATACATAAAGATTTTCTATTTCACGTCGAAGAACTGTATATCGGCAAGCTTCCATGCACCGCCTGCGCGCGCCAGCACGAAGACGGCCGTGCCCGATTGGTCGCGGCCAAACTGGCGGGCGTTGATCGCGACATCGGCGCTGATGTGGTCTGCGTCCAACTGTTCCGTGCGGACGACGCGCGTCTGCCAGACTTCAGGCTGGCTGCCGACGATGCCCTTGATAAAAGAGACCAGCTCGCCGGAGATGACCTGCGATTCAATCTCAGTTTTTCTTCCGCTGCGGATCGCCGTATCGAGCTGCGCGATAAATTTCTGCGCAGCTTCGTCCACAGCGGGCGAGACGGTCGCGGCCTGCTCGGCCTTGATACGCTGTGCGCGCGCCGTCAGGGTCGAGGCGTATTCCGCTCCGGCGCGCACAGCTTCGTTAAAGCGCTTGACGGCCTCTGCGGCTTGACCGCGCCGCAAAGCGATCTCGCCAAGACCAATGTTGGCCCACGCCAGTGTGCCGGGCGTCGGCAGGCGCTCGTCCTGTGCGGCGCGAAACTCCTTCTCCGCCTCGTCCAGCTTGCTCTGCGCAAGAAGGGAGCGCGCCAGCAGGATTCTGGCTTCCTGCATGTGCGGCGCGGTCGAGATCAGCTCGCGCGAGGCCGATTCGCTGCGCGCATATTCCTGCCGCACAAAGGCGCGCGTCGCTTCGCTGAGCGCGTCTTCACTTAAATCCTTGCGCGGGACGATGTCGTTAGCGTAATCAAGCTGCGGGTAAAGCTTGTCCGGGTCGATTTCGACGCGCACGATGCGGGAAGCGGTTTTGAAGACGGCCTCGCCGAAGTCGCGCGCCGGAATCACTGCATCGACCGTGATGCGCTCGCCGCGCTCAGTGGTCGCTGCCGCCTTGACGGCCACGTCCAGCGAGCCCGTGTTGCGCAGCGCAGAGACCCACGCTCCTGCGCGTTGCTGTGGCAGTCCGATCAGCAGATCAATGTCGGTCGGCTTGTCCAATCCTTCGTTGAGGATGGATTTGACGGCATCGCCTCCCTGTTCGACCAATGACGCGCGCAGGGCCGCGAGCGTCAACCCGCCGTCTCTTGCCGCTTGCAGTTGTGCGCGAAGCAGAGTCATCAACGCATCGCGTGTCAGCGCGCGATCCACTAAGCGCCAGATCATCGCGCCCTTGTTCGTCACGGACGTGTAGTAAGTTTCATCGAGCGGCGTTGATAAAGAGAGCGGCGCTTCACGACGTGCGACCGCCGTGTAAGCTATGCGCTCGCGCATACGCTCTGCATCAGCCGTCTCCGCTCCGAACTGTTTCTCAAGAAAAAGCGTCGCCAGAAATCTTGAGAGTCCTTCGCGCAGCACGCCTGAGCCTTCGCCGCGAATCGCCGTCGCGCCGCCGACCCACATACGCGCCACCGTTTCGCCGATCAGCAGAGCGGTCGTCGAATCGATCTTCGTCCGGCGAAACGCCGCCGAATCCAGCAGCGCAGTTCCGCCCTCCTGAAAACCAGCGCCGCGCTCGACCGCCACCAGACGAATGGGACTCTCAGGCGCAGGCCCCAGCAGGCTTGCATAAAACGTTCGCGCGGACGCCGCCAGAGAGATCAATGCTTCGGCCTGTTTGCGCTCTTCAGCATTAGCGCCTTTGGGCAAATAAGCGCTGACGCTGACGGAAGCGCCCGTGCCCTCTGTTACGTCCCAGTTGCCGGTCACAAAAAACGGCTGACCGTTCAGTGTTTGCTCAAAGGTATTGCCAGCGGCCTTGCCCGAAGAGACGACCATCTCACCTGCTGCGCCGTTGACCGTCAAACGATACGGCGCGCTGTCCGAGCCGCGCGCGGCGAAGATACTGTTGGCCGACGGATACCAGATCGAGAGCGGAAGAAATTGCGTTCCCACCTGCGAGATCATCGTCAGCCCGTTATTTTCCGCCACCGGCAGACGGTAATCCAGCGCGGCAGTGACCATGCCTTCGGGCGCGACGGGCACAGGTATATTGATCTGCACACGCAGCAGATTGCCGCGTGATTCGGGCGACGAGCGAAAGGTCGCCGTCCCGTCGTTGATGCTGGCGGCTTTGACTTCCGCCTTGTTATTCAGACGTAGCGTAATGGTCTGTCCCGCTCCACGTCCGACGTTGCGCGCCTTCAGCACTGCGCGCACATTCAGAGAACGATCAGCGACGGAAGGGCTGGCAGTAATATCGAAGCGCGTCACCTGCCATGCGGCCGTCGCAGTAGCGTCCTGCGCGCGCGCCTCTAAGGCCATAGAGCCGGGCCAGAGCAGACACAGTAAGAGAAAAAAGTAGAGCTTGTTCATGAGTTGAGCATTAGTATCTTTCGAAGATGAAAATGGCTGCGAATCTTTACGGCCTTACAAAAGCTCTTTTAGCCCGCCGCCGGTTGCTCGCCTGCCGTGCGTCCAATGAGCGCGTGTATGTCGCGCAGGACGAAAAGCAGCGGGCCCAAGCGCTCAAGCGGGAGCATGTTCGGGCCATCCGAGGGCGCGACCTCCGGGCGATCATGCACCTCCATAAAGACCGCGTCCACTCCGCAGGCGACTCCGGCACGAGCGAGCGGTTCGATGTACTCTGAAAGCCCGCCCGTTGCATGGCCCAATCCGCCGGGCAGTTGCAGCGAGTGCGTCACATCGAAGACGACGGGTGCGCCGAACTCGCGCATGATGGGAAAGGCGCGCATGTCCACGATCAGATTGTTATAGCCGAAGCTCGCGCCGCGCTCCGTCAGCAGAAGCTTTTCGCATCCGGCGCGGCGCGCTTTCTCGACGATGTTACGCGCATCGGCGGGAGCCAGAAACTGTCCCTTTTTGACGTTGACCGCGCGCCCGGTCTTGACCGCCGCGATGATCAAATCCGTCTGCCGCGAAAGGAAGGCAGGGATTTGCAGAATGTCGGCTATCGCTGCGACCTCTGCGACCTGCGCGATGTCGTGAATATCCGTCAGGACAGGAACGCCAGTCTCTTCTTTGACGCGGCGCAGAATGTCCAGGCCCTCCCGCATGCCAGGCCCGCGAAAGCTTTCGATGGAGGAGCGATTGGCTTTATCGAAAGACGATTTGAAAACGAAGTCCAGCCCGGCGGCGCGCGCACGCTCCGCACACGCACGCGCCATCATCAAAGCGTGCTCAAGAGATTCGATCACGCACGGCCCTGCGATCAAAGAGAGGCGTCCATCGCCAAACGTCGCATTGCCGACCTTAAACGCACCCGTCCCCGTCACTTTCCCATCACTCTTCATCGTTTGCTTTTCCCTCAAGACGCTTCCCCAAGCATCTCGACCGAGGTTCTTTCGAGCTAAATTTCTCTTTTACTTCGCCACCGAATTGATTGCAACCGCGAATAACCAGATCAAGAGTTAGAAAGGATACTTGATCCTTAGAAAGGATTTTTAATCGCGCGTTTTAGTTTATTAAAGAAGCCGCGCTTCTGTGGCTTCTTCTGCGCGGCGGCAACAGTTCTTCTGCGCGGCCCACCGCTGCCTCGCGCCGTCTGTGTTCGACGGTTGTTATTGTCCACCGGATCGGCCACGGCGGGTGTTGCTTCAGGAGTCGGAGTCGGGACAGAAGCGGCAGCCGTGCCGACCGTCGCGGCCTTCGTGTTCTCTGTGACCGCGTTGATGTTGGTCGCGGCCTGCTGCGGTTTTCCTTTCGAGCGCGTCGCGTAGACCCCTACGATGACAACCGTCAGCATCAGCAGCCCAAGACAGACGCAAGTCAGCACGACCGGATTTCTGAGCCAGCGCATCCAGACTTCCGGCCGCTCGAACAGGACGCGCACTTTGGAGAAACTCGGTCGCTGCGCATTAAGCAGGGCGACGGTCGCTGGCGATGCGTCTTCATCCGGCTCTGTGACGGGCTCAGTCTTTAAAGCCGCAACTCCCTTGGCAATCTCTTCGCTTCGCAATTGTTCGCCGGACGTGACGGCGGCGCGATGTTCACGCACGCGCACCATATCGACTATCAGGCGACCCGAAGGCGTTTCCGTTCCAGCCCCGCGCAGGCTATCTATGGTCGGCGCCGTGTGCCAGCCGGCATGTTCAAGCCCTAAGCGCTCCGCCGTGGCGTACAACTCGCGGCGAAAAGCGCCTGCGTCCGGCGGGCGGTTTCCCGGCAACTTTTCCAGCGCGTGCAGCACGACCTCTTCAAGCGGCGCTGGAATAGTGTTGAGGAACTCGCGCGGCGGGCGCGGCGTCTCAGTCGAATGCTTCATCGCGATGGCGAGCGGCGTCGAGCCGGAGAAAGGGGTCGTGCCCGTCAGCATCTCGTAAAGGATGATGCCGAGGCTGTAAACATCCGAGGCGGGTGTTAGTTTTCCTCCGTCGCATTGCTCCGGCGACATGTAGCGCGGCGTGCCGATCATCACGCCCACTTTCGTCAGGGTCTGCTCGGCCTCTTCGTCTTCTTCCAGGGCATCGGCGGCCAGCTTGGCGATACCGAAGTCCAAGACCTTGACGACGGGCGGCACGTTCTTGCGCTGCACGACGAAGATGTTGCCGGGCTTTAAGTCTCGATGAATAACGCGCGCTTCATGAGCGGCTGCGACGGCGGCGGAAATCTGTAGCATCAGAGAGACGGCGCGCGCAGCATCGAGCGGGGCTTCGCGCGCCAAGACCTCACGCAGCGAGCGTCCTTCCAACAACTCCATCACGATATAGACCAGCCCGTCCTCTGTGCGGCCAAAGTCCGTGACGGTGACGGCGTTCTGATGCTGTAGGCGTCCGGCGGCGCGCGCTTCGCGACGAAAACGCTCCTGCGCCTCTTCGTCTTCGACGAAATGCGGGTTGAGCACCTTGATCGCGACCGAGCGGTCTATCAACAGATGCGTCGCGCGATAGACTGTGCCCATCCCGCCCTTTCCCAAACGCTCGTCCAGACGGTACTTGCCGTCGAGCGTGAGGCCGATCAGAGGATCGACGGGAATACTGGCGGCGACCGTATCGTCTGCGCGCAGGGCTGTGCCGTCCTCCGGGCATACCTTCACGTCATCCGCGTAATGCCGACCGCATGTAAGGCAATGAAGCATAACGATAACAAAAGCGCCGGGAAGCAATCGGCCAAACCTCTCTGTTTGAGAGGGTCGCGCGTCGCCGGACGGCTGCCCGTGCTATAGCATAGTACACATTCAGTAGATGTATGAAGCGACGTGAGATAGTAAAGATAATTTAGCGAGGTTCTATAACAATCGCTTGCCGGTCATTCGTGTGAGTACTGTACGCGGGTTCGATTAAGCCAGCGGCGCTTAGAGGCCGTCAGGCTGCGAGGACGAGCGCGACGGTGCGCGCCTTAAGTTATTGCAGATAAACAAAAGTTCTCCAGGGGCTCTTGAATCCTTCGCGCCCCTCGCGGTCTACGGCCCAGACTCGCCAGCGGCCCGGCTGCGCGCCGATAAACTTAAATTCATAGCTCGTACTTGTCAGGCCGGACATCGGCGGATTGCTCCTACTGTTGAACGGCTGTGGGTTGACGCACTCTTTGACGCCCCGTTCGCCTCCAAGGCAATAATCGACTTCAACCGTATAAGAGACAGCGCCTTCGACGGCCGCCCATTCGAGCTTGGTGGTGCGCGGGAAAAAGTCGAAGACCTTATTTTCCGCCGGAGATAACTGGACGGGAGCGGCGAGATTCACTCCGGCCTCTTTCTCCGCTTCGCTGAGCTTTTTGTCACGCGCCTCTTTCCGCCGCTTCATATACACATTGAGTTCCATCGTCGTCCCGGAAGCGATATAGAGAGGCGCTTCCCTGTCCGCCGCTGCTCCGCTCATGCCGAACCAGTCCTCGTACCCGTCCGCATTTATCTTCAGAGTAAACGGCACGTGCGGGGCGGAAATATTAAAACTCCCGTCGGCGCTTTTGGCCCTGGTGCTAAAGCAGTCCGAGGGTTCGTCCGCAAGACACAGTGTGAGCTGGACGTTTTCCAGCGGCAGGCCGCTCGTCGTATCCATCAGGCTTCCCCTTAGCGTGCCGTTCTTTGGGCCAATCATAATCGAGACGAACGGATGAGCGTTCGCGCTGTTTAGGACTACTTCCGTGATCGAAGGCGTCGGGGCTCTGAAGAAAGAAAGGTACTGCGCGACATAGCCATCGGCCAACTTCTCCGGTACGAGGAGATAAGTACCGGCCTCTTTTAATTTGAGGGTGAAACGTCCTTCTTTATCAGATTTGGCGCACAGCACGTCCTTCCCGCGCTCAGCCTGAGAAGCACAGACACGCGCGTCCGCCACAGCCGCGCCCGCATTGTCGTGAACAATCCCGCTGATCGCGTAGGGTGTCGTCGATTGCGCCTGAAGCGTAGAGATCAGGAGCGCGCAGTTTGCGACCAACAGTAACGAAGCCGATTTGAAATAATTCTTCATCGCTGCTCACGCCCTCCGTGGCTTAACTTTGAGGAAGCTTGAGACCGCCAAGCGGGAGACGTGAGGAAAGATATGCCTGTCACAAGAGGATGTCAACAAAATTGCCCGCCAGCGCCGTTCGACATATCACCGACAGGACGAATGGCAGGCGAGCTAAGGAAGTCAACAGGGATGGACAGGATACACAGGATAAAAAGCAGAAAGCAATTAAGCTGCTTTCATAGCTCTTTTCTTTATCCTGTTCATCCTGTCCATCCCTGTTTGATTCTGACTTTCATATCCTGATCGCTCGCGTTTATCACGGACTCCCATTTTCAATCGCGTAGTAGATGACATCCACGTTGTAGAAATGCGCGTCGCGCTCGTACTTCATCCCGACCTTTTCCATCACGCGGTACGAGCCAGTGTTCTCAGGGCGAGCGATGGCGACGATGCGCGTGAGCTTTAATTCACGGAAGCCGTATTCGATGGCCGCGCGCGCAGCCTCCGTCGCCAGCCCCTGATTCCAGTAGTCTTGAGCCAACAGGTAAGCGACCTCTATCTCCGGAGTCTTTTCGAGCATCTGAAGACCGCACCAGCCGATCAGTTTTTGATCCGCTTTATGCTCTACGGCCCAGATGCCGAAGCCGTGCTCGTTCCAGTGGCGCTGGATCGCATCGATGGTGTTTTTGGTCTTCTCTCTTGTTCGCGCTCCGCTCGTGCCGAGATATTTCATCACCTCCACGTCGCCCGTGATCAGCGCGAGCGCGTCCAGATCGTCCGGCGTAAACATACGTAGACGTAAGTGTGAGGTCTCGATTTCAGGCATGAATGGTTTTCCTTTGAATCTTTTTCTAGTCGTCGCCCGCCACGCCTGCGCGCTCCACTGCGTGCGGTTCTGCTTCGCCTGTCTTTTCCAGCGAAGTCTCGTTGCGCAGACGGTTCGTGTAAGCGGCGCGCACGAATGAGGCGAACAGCGGATGCGCGCTGAGCGGTTTTGATTTGTATTCGGGATGAAACTGGCAGCCCAGAAACCAGGGGTGCGCGTCGCGCGGCAGCTCTATCATCTCGACGAACTTTCCGTCTGGCGAGACGCCGCTAAATTGCAGGCCCGCGCGCTCAAGCGTCTCGCGAAATTCCGGGTTGAATTCGTAACGATGACGATGCCGCTCGTTGATCTCCGGCGCACCATTGTAAACGTCGCGCGCCAACGACCCCTCGCTCAACTGGCAAGGCCATGCGCCCAGGCGCATCGTGCCGCCCAGCTCTTCGACGCCCACCAGATCGCGCAGCTTGAAGATCACAGGATACGGCGTATCGGGATGAAACTCTGTGGAGTCTGCGTCTTTGAGACCGCAGACGTTGCGCGCGTATTCGATGCAGGCCGTCTGCATTCCCAGACAGATACCGAAGTATGGCGTTTTGGTTTTTCTGGCGTAGGCGATGGCTTTGATCATTCCTGCGACGCCGCGCTTGCCGAATCCGCCCGGGACGAGAATCGCGTCGAAGTCGCGCAGGCGGTCTTCGTAATCGTCCTCCATCAATTCTTCAGACTCTATCCAGCGAATCTGTACGCGCAGGTTATTATGAACGCCGCCGTGCGTGAGCGCCTCGCGCAGGGATTTGTATGAATCCTCAAGCTCTACGTATTTGCCGACGATGGCGATTGCCGTCTCGCCC
The DNA here is from genome assembly GCA_035537255.1 of Pyrinomonadaceae bacterium. Lineage (GTDB taxonomy): Bacteria > Acidobacteriota > Blastocatellia > Pyrinomonadales > Pyrinomonadaceae > DASQYE01. Next base: position 28,704 of record DATLMN010000189.1, read on the forward strand.
GAGAGCGGCTCTCTGATGGTCGAGACCAGCTCACGCCACTCCGCTAAATCAGAATGGGGCGCTCGCTCGTTCAGGTCTAACAGCGAGACGATCAGCTCGTCCAATCCCTGTTCGTGAAAAGCGAGCGGCACTTCGTAGATAGTGTCCACGTCCTGCGCCGTGATGACTGCGTTCTCTTTGACGTTACAAAAGAGCGCGATCTTCGAGCGCAGCTCGCGCGAGAGCACACGGTCACAGCGGCAGAGCAGAATATCCGGCGCGATTCCGATCTGCATAAGATCGCGTACAGAGTGCTGCGTCGGCTTGGTCTTCAATTCTCCGGCGGCGGCGATGTAGGGCACGAGCGTGAGGTGTATAAAGATGGCGTTGCCTCTGCCCTCTTCGTTCCCCATCTGGCGAATCGCTTCCAGGAAAGGGAGCGATTCGATGTCGCCGACTGTGCCTCCGATCTCGACGATGACGACATCCGTTACGTCCTGCGCGGCGACGGCGCGCACGGCCTCCTTGATCTCGTTAGTGATGTGCGGGATGACCTGTATGGTCTTGCCAAGATAATCACCACGCCGCTCCTTTTCGATCACGGAGAGATAGATTCTGCCGGTCGTCCAGTTGTTCTTTTGCGAGAGTCGCGCGTGCGTGAACCGCTCGTAGTGTCCGAGGTCCAGGTCTGTCTCCGCGCCGTCATCCGTGACGAACACTTCGCCGTGCTGGAAAGGCGACATCGTGCCCGGATCGACGTTGATGTACGGGTCCAGCTTCATCAGCGCCACGCGCAAGCCCCTGGCTTCGAGCAGACAACCGATTGAAGATGCGGCCAGCCCTTTGCCCAGGCTGGAAACCACGCCGCCCGTCACGAAGATGTATTTAGGCATCCGTTATTCCTCTGTATTCGTTCTGTTCTCAGATGCAGCGCCAGCCTCGTCGCCTTCGCCCGACACCTGCTTTTTGTCCAGATGGCCTGCACGAAAATCCTGCTGTACCGCAATAGCCTTCGCGACCCCAGGCTCTAAAATCTTTTGCAGACCGATGACACCGGCGCTCAAACCCGGAGGCGCTTCGCGTACACGCTTTTCGAACTCTTCCTCCGTGATGGGTCTGCGCGGCGCACCGAGATACGACAGCCCGTAGACTCCGCCGAACACTAAAAGCAGAATTACCGCCAGTCCAATCCAGTCGCTCATAAAAAGCGCAGTGATAAGTGACGAGTGATAAGTGGCAAGCAAAAACAAGCATTCAACTTGTCACTTGCCACTCGTCACTCGGCACTTCGTTTAAGAGTGCGCGCACGCGCTCTAAATCTTCCATCGTATCCACGCCGATTGAGGGCTCTGTGGTCTCAATGACGCGGATCGTGACGCCGCGCTCCAAAGCGCGAAGCTGTTCCAGCTCTTCCGCCATTTCTAAGGGAGAGCGCGGCCAGCCCGTGTATTCTAACAAAAAGGCTCGACGGTAAGCGTAAAGCCCTGTGTGCTTGCGGAATCGTTCGAGCAAGCGAGGCTCACTTGCCAGCGCCGCTTCCAGACTACCGAACCGGCACACGGCATCGCGCGGATACGGGATCGCTTGGCGCGAGAAATAGAGCGCCCGCCCGCCCGCGTCCATCACCACCTTGACGACATCCGGGCTCAGGACATCAGCGGCACGCTCAATCCTCTCGCAGGTCGTAACGATCTGCGCCTCTTCATCATTGACAAGTTCGTCAACCGCGCGCTCAATCGTCTGTGGAGAGATCAAGGGCTCGTCGCCCTGAACATTGACGATCACGTCCGCGTCGTCGAGCGCGGCTGCTACTTCCGCCAGACGGTCGCTGCCGCTCGCGTGATCCGCGCGGGTCATGACGGCCTCGAACCCTGCGGCGCGCACGGCCTCCGCGATGCGCTCGTCGTCCGTCGCTACAAGGGCGCGCGCGACGTTACGCGCGGCCAGTGCGCGCTCTACGACGTGAACGATCATGGGGCGGCCGGCAAGATCGAGCAGGGGTTTGCCTGGCAGTCGCGTCGAAGCGTAACGTGCTGGGATGATAGCAACGGCTTTTGGCTGGTGGTCTGAGACCGTGTGATTCACGGGATAACACGATAACGCCACGCCGAACTAAAAGCAAGGAAGAAAAGAAAGGATGAAGGCGGAAGGATGAAGGATGAAAAAATAAGGCGCAAGGCAGCGGGATAAAGACGTAAAGAACGATGATTCAGCTAAAACAGTCACGCTTTCATCCTTCCGCCTTCATCCTTCATCCTTGCCTTTGTTTGACAGCGCCGCGCGTCGAGGGCTACCATGCCGACTTTAGCAGACCTGACAGACTTTCTGTGCGCTTGCTGCTCATTTCCGTAATGATTAGCCGGTTCTTCAATTTCATGACGAGTTGCCAGTAGTCAGCCT
>DATLMN010000190.1:0-24192 GCA_035537255.1 Pyrinomonadaceae bacterium
AGCCCGGATTCCAAAATTCAAGACGGACGAAAGCGTTAATCTAAAATCCAAAATCTAAAATCCAAAATTGTTAAAGGGGTAATTATGCCGAAACTTAAAACTCATAAAGGCGCGGCCAAGCGTTTTCGCCTGACCGCCACCGGTAAGATCAAGCGCGGTCATTCGCATGCGCGCCACATTCTGACCAAAAAAACTACTAAGCGTAAGCGTCACCTGGACGTTGACGGGCTCGTCTCCGACGGAGATCAGAAGCGCGTCGAGGCGATGCTGCCGTATGGACGTAACTAAGGGATGAGGGCGGAGGGATGAGGGATGAATTAGGGTTGAGTGATTGATTCAGGTGAATCTGGATTCAATCATTTCATCCCTCATCCCTCATCCTTCATCCCTTCGATGAAAGGAGACGAGCTATGCCTCGTGCAAAACGTGGTAATAAGCGCCTCGAAAGGCGCAAGAAGATTCTTAAATTAGCCAAAGGCTATCGCGGTACAAAATCGAAGCTCTATCGCTCGGCCAAGGAGAGCGTCGAGCGCGGTCTGAACTTCGCTTATACCGGACGCAAGCTGAAGAAGCGCGATTTTCGCAGCCTCTGGATCGTGCGTATCGGAGCGGCCGCGCGCTTGAACGGCCTTAACTATTCGCAATTCATGCACGGTCTGAAACTCTCCGGCATCGAGCTTGATCGCAAGGTTCTGGCAGACCTCGCCGTCAACCAGCCGGAATCGTTTACGGCACTCGCCGGACAGATCAAGACGGCGCTTGAGAACGAACAGCAGCAACAACAGCAACAGGCAGCAGCCTAAGAGCGTGAAGGATTCTGGTGATGCCGGAAGCCACTGAACAAGCAGAGCCCAAACAACAAGTGTTGGCTGCACGCGAAGCGTTCGAGCAGGAGTTCGAGCGCTTCGCGCGCTTTCGCCAGAGCGGCACTACGCAACAAGCACCATCTTTAACTCTCAAAGAGGCTGAGACGCTTCGGCGCGAGTTGGATGAAGTGCGCCGCCAACACACCGGCAAAAAGAGTCGGCTGGCGACGGCCAAAAAGTTGATCGGTCGCATCAGCGCCGAAGAGCGCCCGGCCTTCGGACAACTCGTCCAACAGCTTGAGACGGAGATTGCTCAGGCGCTCGACGAGGCAGAAGCTGCGCTTAAAGCTGCTCTTGAGCTTGCACAGCAGGAGAGCGAGCGTCTTGACGTGACGCTTCCGGGCAGGCGCACGCGTTCGGGTCATCTGCATCCGATCACCCTCCTTCGCCAGCGCATAGAGGATATTTTCGTCTCGCTGGGCTATTCGATTGAGGACGACCGCGAGATTGAAAACGATTTCTACAATTTCACGGCGCTCAATATTCCTGAAAATCATCCTGTGCGTAATCCGCAGGACACTTTCTACACGACGGACGGTCATGCCTTGCGGCCTCAGACTTCGACCGTGCAGATTCACGCCATGCAGCGACGTGGAGCGCCGCTTCGCGTCATCGCGCCGGGGCGCGTCTTTCGTCGCGACACGCCAGACCCGACGCACAATCCAATGTTCTTTCAGGTCGAAGGATTATACGTTGATCGCGGCATCACGATGGCGCACTTGAAGGGAACGCTGGCGGAGCTTGTCCATCGCTTGTTCGGCCCTGAGACGCGCACGCGCTTTCGTCCCTCGTACTTTCCTTTTACGGAGCCGAGCGCAGAGGTCGATTACAGTTGTTTCAAGTGCGGAGGCAAGGGTTGTCGCATCTGTAAAAATTCTGGTTGGATAGAGCTTGGCGGCTCAGGGATGGTGCATCCGAACGTCCTGCGCTCTGTGAATATTGATCCCGAAGAATTCACAGGGTTCGCCTTCGGCCTCGGCATTGATCGCATGTGCGCGCTCATGTACGGCCTGGACGACATACGCCTGCTCTTCGAGAACGACGTACGCTTCCTCGAACAGTTTAAATAATCGTCGGCCCCGTACGCACTTAACCCTTACAATTCTCACCAAAGGAGCGTGTATGCTCACCAACGAAAGATTTTTAATCCTCGGTGGCGGCGGCATGATCGGCAAGCAAATCGCGCTTGAGATTCTCAGAGAGCTGAGCCCTGAGCTGATAGTCATTTCATCTCTCAGGCAGGAAGAAGTGGAAAAAGCGGCGAGCGAGATCAACGAGGAATTTCATAAACCACCGCTCATCACTGAATGGGGCGATGTATTTCTACGCACCGAGTACTCTCAGAAAGATCGCTCGAAGCTCCTGCACGAGTCTCGCTTCCGCGATGCCTTATACGATGACTTGTTTAAAGAGATCGGGCATGCTTACAGTCAGTCCGAGCTTGTCCGGCTAATTCTGCGGCATCGACCGCACGTGATTATTGACAGCATCAATACCGCGACCGGGATCAGTTATCAGGACATAGACACGGCCTCGGCGGCGGTGCGCAAGTGCTTCAGTAAACTGAGCGTCGGGCTTAAGAGTGGAGAGGCATCTGTCACACCTGAAGATTCCCCTGCGGATCATCCCGAACATGATATGGAGTCGGCCACGCCGAGCGAGAGTGTTGATGAATTGCTTGAAGAGACCGGCAGCACTCTTGAGAAGGTCTTAATCTCGCAGTCGCTGCCGCAGCTTATACGGCATGTGCGCTTGATTAACGATGCCATGATCGAGGCCAAGACGCGTCTGTACATCAAGGTCGGGACGACGGGCACGGGTGGCATGGGTCTCAATGTTCCTTACACACACTCGGAAGACAAACCGTCTGCGACGCTGATGGGTAAAACCGCCATTGCGTTTGCGCACACTGGGTTGATGTTTTTGATGGCGCGCACACTGGGTGGGCCTGCCGTTAAGGAAGTCAAACCGGGCGCGATGGTCGGCTACTCCAGCATTACTACCAAGCCGATCAAGGCCAAAGGGCCTTTCCGCACTATCGGCGAGCCGGGAGAATTGGTGCGCCTCTACAACAGCCGTAAGGTCGAGTTGAAAATCGGGGGCGAGTTGCCTTTGCGTCCGCCTAAAGAAGGGGATAATGGCTACGAGACGGCTGGCGAGCTGCGTCTGATCGTGGCCGACTTGGGAGAGAACGGCCTCTTCACTAAAGGCGAGTTCGAGACCATCACCCACATGCGGCAGATGGAGTTTATCACCCCGGAAGAGATTGCGCGGCAGGTCGTGCTTGAGATTAAAGGCAGCAACACGGGCTATGATGTGATTGCTGCCATAGATGGTGCGGTGATGAATCCGACCTATCGCGCGGGCTACCTCAGGTACGCTGCCCTCGAAGAGTTCGCAAGACTTGAGCGCCTATCCAGTGAGCATGATAAAAATGGTTATAGCTCCATAGTGCTCGGCGATCTGGGCCCACCGGAGCTTGGAAAGTTACTGTGGGAGGCTCAACTGCTCAAGCTGATCTGCGGCACGTTAGGAAAAGTGATAGCAGAGTCGCCCGAAAATCTTTCAAAAAAGATTCAGGCGCTGTTGGAAGAAAAGCCTGAGCTACGCCAGAAGATAGTATCCGTCGGCTTTCCTGTTCTCGTTGAGGAGGACGATTCCCTGTTTCTCATACGCGGGCCGTATCTGCGTATCCCGCAGGATCACATCAAGGACGACGCGAAACCAAAATCGCTGGATGAAATTAATAAGTGGGCGGATAAAGGCTGGGTGGATTTACGAACGGTTAACATGGAGCGTTGGCGACAGCGTTTCAAGCAGATGCGGCCCAAGACGAAAGCCGAGGCAGGTGAACATAATCCGCTCATCAGCACACGAGGCTCAGCCGCCTTCACCAGAGAATCTTACTTGCCCGAAGAGATATACATTGGCGAAGTCGTCGGCTGGATTTTCAACAACGAAGATGATTTCGGATACCGGATTAAGTAGGGTTTTATGAATATAAGTTATAACTGGCTTCGTGAATTGACCGAGACGAAATGGTCACCGCAGGATTTGCGCGAGCGTTTGACGATGATCGGGCTCGCGGTCGAGAGTGTACACGAGGCGGGTGATGATTTCGTCCTCGATTTCGATCTCACCTCGAATCGTCCGGACTGCCTGTCGCATCTGGGCGTGGCGCGCGAGCTGGCCGTCGCCGAAAACAGTTCCCTGCGTGTGCCTGGTGCGCAGCTCTCGGGCGCGACCGGCCTGACCGAATCGTTCGCTTCCGTCGAGATACTCGATCCGGATTTGTGCCCGCGTTATGCTGCGCGCATTGTGCGCGGCGTCAAGATTGCGCCTTCGCCCGACTGGCTGGTCAAGCGTCTGGAAGTCATAGGGCAACGCGCGATCAATAACGTCGCGGACATCACCAACTACTGTATGCACGAGTTGGGCCAACCCATGCACGCGTTCGATCTCCAGAAGTTAGTCGACGCGCGCATCATCGTCCGGCGCGCAAAGGCCGGTGAGAAGTTAAAGACGCTCGACGGTGTGGAGCGAGAGCTTGATGCGGAGATGCTGGTCATCGCGGACGCCGGGCGCGCCGTCGCCATCGCGGGCGTGATGGGAGGGGAAGAGACGGAAATCAGTGATGCGACCGTCGATGTGTTGATCGAAAGCGCATACTTTGACCCGACCTCTGTGCGTAATACTGCGCGGCGGCTTGGTCTTCACACGGAAGCCTCGCATCGCTTCGAGCGCGGGACGGATTACGGCGGCGTGCTGACAGCGCAGGAACGCTGCGTCGCGCTTATCTGCGAGATTGCCGGCGGTACGGCCACGGAGAGCGCCTTGGATGTTTATCCAAAGTACATGCAGACGATTGATGTCAGTCTGCGACCGGAACGCGTGACGGCGCTGACGGGACTAACGGTGGCGACGCCGGAGATCAAGCGTATTTTGTCCGCGCTTGGCTTCGCGCCGCGCGCCAGGCTCGCGTCCTTTGAAGAAGAATGGAGCTTTCGCGACGGCGTACCCGAAGAGGCGACAGGCGACCTGAACCCGCGCCTGACTTATGTCGTTCCGTCTTGGCGTGTCGATGTCGAGCGTGAGGAAGACCTTGTCGAAGAGGTCGCGCGCCACGCCGGTTATGAAAAGATTGCGACCGAGCTGCCCGGCTCCAACATCGCCGGTGAATACCAGCCGGGCGAGCGCAGACGGCGCGCCATGCGGCTCGTCCTCACGTCCTACGGTTTTGACGAGGCCATCAGCTTCGGCTTTATAGATGCCTCGCTTGATGATTATTTCGAGCTGTTACCGGGTCTTGTCAGTGAAGGTGTTGAAACAGAAGCGCGCTTCGTGACGCTTAGCAATCCTATCTTGGAAGGCGCGACGCGTATGCGGCCGAGCCTGCTGGCGGGTCTGCTCGAATCTGTGAGGAACAATTTTAATCACGGCACGCGTGACGTGCGCCTGTTCGAGACAGGGCGCGTTTTCGCCGCATACGCAGAGGGCAAAGAGTTACCCAACGAGCGCGAAGCCCTCGCGCTGGTGTTGACGGGCGGGGCGACAGAAGAGGCGCACGCGGGAAGTGTGCGCGAGCTTGATTTTTATGATCTGAAGGGTGCGCTCGAAGCGGCCTGCGAAGCGATGCAGGTCTCCGGTCTGGAATTTTCGCCTGCGAGCGCGCGCCATCTGCGCGCTGGTCAAACGGCAAAGGTCTCCGTTGACGGGCGCGCCATCGGTACTATCGGCAGGCTTGCGGAAGAGGTCTCTGCCCACTATAAATTTCGTCAGCCCGTTTACGTGGCCGAGGTAGATTTCTCGGCCCTGCTCGAAGCCCGCGCGCAGAGCATCACGTACACGCCGCTGGCGCGTTATCCTTCTGTGGTGCGCGATGTGTCTCTGCTGTTATCGCGCGACGTGACTTTTGCTGAATTGCTTCGCACAGTAAGGGAGCAGCAGATCAGGGAATGCCGCGAGACGAAGCTCGTGGATGTTTATGAGGGAGCAAATCTCCCTGCGGACAAACGCTCGCTGACGCTCAGGCTCGAATATCGTTCCGACGAGCGCACGCTGCGAGATGAAGAGGTTGACCAGATGCACGGGCGCATTGTCGGCGCTCTGGAAGAGAGTTTCGATGCTAAAATGAGAGCTTAGAGGCCGCAGGTCTATCAGAGGAAAGCGATTTTTTCTGCCCTCTGCCCTGCAACCACTGATCTCTGTCGAATAAGTCTTGCGCTCGCGCGCGCGAAGTCGCATAATCGCTCGGCTCGTTGAGACGGCCGATGTTTCTGAGGAGAAGGCGATGGTCGGATTATCCGGACTGGAAAAGTTCTCACACCTTGAAGACAAAATTTACCGCACCATCGAACTGACGAAGACGCTTCGTCAGGAGAAGGAAGGCTTAGAACGCGAGATGACCAGCATCCGTCGCGAGATCGGCAGCCTTCTCAACGAAAAAGAGCGGCTCGAAAATCAGGTCGAGCGGCTGCTCTCCGAACGCGATACCATTCGCATGAAGGTCGAGGCGATGCTTGATGCCATCGCCGCGCTCGATCCTGAAATGGCAGAGGCGGTGCGTAAATGAGAGACGCTCAGAATCGCATCAGTTTAGGCAAGGGAAATATGGACGCAGCCAGCACGCCGACCATCAGAGTCGAAATCTATAATCAGACCTACAATATTCGCTCTGACGGCGACAGCGAGTACATTACGCAGCTCGCGGAGTTCGTCGATACGCGCATGCGCGAAATCTCTTCCGGCACGCTGACAGTCGATTCCCTCAAGGTCGCCATCCTCGCCGCCCTGCATATTGCCGACGAGCTTCATAGATTAAAACGGCTGCACGAACAGGCCGATTCGCAACTCGCCTCACGCAGCGCCGAATGCGCAGAGATGCTAGACCGCCTGCTCAAGGTGCGCTCCAGCGTCGAGCAGCAACAACCCAGCAACACCGGCAATATCGCTTTCACATAAAAAGACAGACGCTAAAAGACAGACGCTCGGATGCCGGATGACAGCTTTTTTTCAAACATCCGACATCTAAAATCTGACATCTGCTCTTTATCTGTGTTACTATCCTTTTTGGCAGAGGGAAAAATTTCTGCGGGGTTCGTCACCGAGTTACGATGATTGAGCCAACGCCGATAAATAGGGAGACCAAGGCCGCTATTAAGGCCAGTGCATTCCTTCATCGTTAAGGAATTGCCAGAGGCTGCGGCTAAAAAAGGGTCACCCACCTGTCTAGTGCAGGTTCAATCTCGGCTTCGGAACGGCCATTGCGGATTTCCCTCTCGCCATTCCCAGAGCAGTGACAAGTGAAGAGTGACAAGTGACAAGAGATGATCTTTACTCCTCTTGTTAGTTGTTGCCTTTCACTTGTCATTTTATTTTAGCCCAATCTCCTCAGGTAGAAAGTACGGAAGATGAAGGTCTTGATGATCGGCGATGTGGTGGCGCGGCCCGGACGCCTTGCCCTGCTCGAACGCATACAGGATTTACGCGAGCAGCACGCGATTGATCTCGCCGTGATGAATGCGGAGAACGTGGCGGGCGGCTTCTCCATCACGCCATCGCTCGCCGACCAGCTTTTCGACTCCGGCATAGATGTCATGACCTCCGGCAATCACATCTTCGACAAACGCGAGGTCATTCCATACATAGAGCGCCAGCCCAGATTGCTCAGACCCGCAAACTATCCGCCCGGCACTCCCGGTTCTGGCATGTGGACGGGCGAGGTACGAGGCACGCCTGTCGCCGTCCTCAATCTCATCGGTCGTGTCTTTATGGGCCCCGCCGACGATCCGTTTCGCGCCGCAGACGCTCTGCTCGCCAAGCTCTCTGACGAGACCAAAGTCCGGCTCGTGGATATACACGCCGAGGCGACCTCGGAGAAGAGCGCGATGGGCTGGCATCTGGACGGGCGCGTCTCTGCCGTGGTGGGAACGCATACGCACGTGCAGACGGCGGACGAAAGGATTCTGCACAAGGGCACAGCCTATCTGACGGACATCGGCATGACTGGAAGCTACGCGGGCGTGATCGGCATGAAGCACGAGGATGTCATCGCGCGCTTTACCTCTGCCGTTCATCGTCGCGCCGAACACTCTGCGGGCGAAGTGCGTATCTGCGCCGCAGTGATCGACGTGGACGAAACGACTGGACGCGCACGCGAAATCTCTCGGCTCTCGCTCGCGCATGAACAGTAAAAAAGAAGATGGTTATTGATTAGTCGTCCGGCGCGATACCGGCATTAGGCTGCTGATTGATGGGCGGCGAAGAGAGCAGCAAATTGTAGGCTTCAGGGATTGAGCGGACGCGACCGTGTCCGTCCGTGACGACGTGGCCGGTTTCACCTTCGGCAATAACCTTGCCGTCCGTAGCGCGTATGATCTCATAACCGAACCTGAGCGCGCGCCTGCGCTTCTCAGTAATGTGTGTGCGGACGATCAGGTCATCATCATAATAGGCGGGCGCTTTATAGCGGCAATAACTTTCTGCAACGACCATAAAAGCATGTTCGTTCTCTTCCATCTCGCGGTAGGAAAAACCGCGCGCGCGGCAATACTCCGTGCGACCGATCTCGAACCAGATAAGATAGTTTGCATGATAGACCACGCCCATCTTGTCCGTCTCGGAATAGCGCACGCGGACACGCGTTTCGTGCCATTCAGGCTCTCGCAATGCATCTTCCTGGATTACTTTCGACATCTGATTGAAACCGCCTCCCGCCTCCCCGGTCTTTCAACAGCAGCGGTGACTCTGGTAAATTAAGTTTGCTGTTCCTTTGCAGCGGACTATAAAAGCGAAAGGTTAGAGATGTCAAAGAAAATCAGACTTCGATTGGCGGGCCTTGTGGCCTTTGTGTCGGCGATGGCGCTGCTGCTGGTCGCTGGCGGGGCGTCCGCAGGTTGGCCTCAGGGCGGCGCTGTCGCTCCGACGAACGCCAAAAGCGCGGCGGTGACGGCGGCGACCACGGAAGTTTTACAGGAGACGAGCGAGCTGAGAAAGCTTGCTATCCTTCGCCCTGTCAAGAGCGGAGCACAATCGCGCGCCGAGATCGAGCGCATGATTATGAAGAATCTGGACGAGGACACGACGCCCGAAGAGATGCACGCGACCGAAGTCTCGCTCAAAAAGCTGGGGCTCGTGCCGCAGGATTTTCAGTACCGTCCCTTTATCGTCAGCCTGCTGACGGAGCAGGTCGCTGGCTATTACGACCCGAAGGAGCAGGAGTTTTTCCTGGCCGACTGGATAGACGTTGACGGGCAAAAGCCTGTCATCGCGCACGAGCTGACGCATGCCCTACAGGATCAGCATTTCAACCTGCGCCGCTTTGAAAAATGGCCCAAGGGCGACGCGGACGCGGAACTGGCCGCGCACGCGCTCGTAGAAGGCGACGCCACGCTCGCCATGCAGCTTTACATTATGCGTAATCCGATGCGCGCCATCGCGATGCTGCGTTCAATCGAAGCGAGCGGCACATCTTCCGAACAGATTGACAAAGCGCCGCGCGCGCTTCGCGAATCGCTCCTCTTTCCCTATCAGAAAGGGTTGACGTGGGTGCAGAGCCTCTTTAAACGCGAGGGCGGCTGGGCGCGCGTCTCGCAGGCTTACAACGATCTGCCGCAATCGACAGAGCAGATCATGCACATCGAAAAATATATATCGCGCGACGCGCCCGTCAAAATCAACTTGCAGGACATCTCCAACATGCTCGGCAAGGGATGGAAGCGAATCGATTATGATGTCAACGGCGAATGGAGTTTCTATCTGATCCTGGACGAGTATTTAAAATCCGAAGTGGAGTCGACGCGTGGAGCGGACGGCTGGGGCGGCGACCGCTACGCCGTTTACGAGAGCAAACCAAGCGGCGCTGTGATGATCGAACAATTGACCAGCTGGGATTCGGAAAAAGACGCGCAGGAGTTTTTTGACGCCTACGCCAAACGCACAGAGCGACGCTACAGCGGGGCAGAGATGTCCGAGAGTTTGGACAGCGCGAAATCTTCGCGCCGCGTCTGGCGCACAACGGAAGGCTCAGTCCTGCTGGAGCGAAACGGTTTACGTGTGCTGATCTTAGAAGGACTGCCACAGACAGCGGATTCAAAGGCGCTGCTCCGAACCGTCTGGCAAAAGACATAGGAGCTATAAACATATAGCTCCGACGGAGCTTACTTCTTACTACAATGTTGGAAATTATTCGACGGGCGACTCCGGATGAAGCGGAGCAACTGACGGAGCTGGCGCTGCGCTCGAAAGGGCACTGGGGTTATGACGCGGAGTTTTTACGTGATTGCCGGATTGATCTGACGCTTACGCCCGAATTCGTCGCCACCTGTCCGGTCTTTGTCCTGGAAGAGCAGGGAAGCATCGCGGGCTTTTACAGTTTGAGCGCAGAGGGCGCGGAAGAAGACTTAGAGGTTGAGCTGATGCATCTCTTCATCGAGCCGCAGACAATCGGGCGCGGCTTTGGCAAGCTTCTCTTCCGGCATGCCGTGGAGACTGCGCGACGGCTAGGATTCCAGCGCCTCCTGATCGGCAGCGACCCCTTCGCTTTGAAGTTCTACGAAGCGATGGGCGCTCGTCGCGTTGGCGAAGTAGCCTCAATCGTCCGGCCCGGTCGAATGCTGCCGCTGCTTCATTACCCTCTGCTTTCAACGCACCATCAACAATCACGGGAAGGGAACTCCTCGCCCGTTGTTCAATGATTTGAGGTGAGGCGGCGACACAGTTGGATGCGCTTTCTAAAGTGCGTGGAATTCTCCGGAGACTTCTACTTGCACAGGATGACCCTCTAACTGCTTGGGTAGCTTTTCCTTTAAAGCTCTCGTCATGGTATCGACGTAAACCTTGATGGCCAGCCCATCGCCGTCCTCACGTTGTCCGATACCGACTCCCTGAACGCCGTCAATAGCCATCAGCTTACCCTCGTGGGCCGCTTTAACTTTCTCTATAGATCGTTGTTTCTTAGATGCTTCCTTAGCCATATTGACAACCCCCTTCGCCTTTTATGATAGCACAAGCAATCACAAGTTTAGATTCATCGCAGACCGAAACGTGCGCCCCGGATTACTCTATTATTCATTCGCGCTGTGTCCGTTTAGTCAAGCTGGTAAAGCTCATGTGTGCTAATCCTCGAACTTTCAAGTTAGAAAGGGATAGGCAGATCAGCTCTGCCTATCCCTTTCAGTTGAAAGCTCACTTCGACAGACTAAGTAACGATGGTCACGCCGAGCGCTGAGAGCACATCGCCGATCCGATTGGCAATCGTGTGCGTAGCGCTACCGGCAAAGAGTAAACCCACCGGTTGAGATGTCTGGTCGGTGACGATCAGTGAGCCGGAGTCTCCGCCCGCGCTGAATGGCGCAGGTGGGTTGAGCGATTGAATGATGATCTGGTTCTGGAAGACCGCTATTCCAACGCCGTAGTTCACCTTAACCGTAGCCGTACAGTCAGTGATTCTCCCACGTGTGAACTGAGTTGTACGCCCGCACTTTTTGACAAGCAGGTTGAGCGCGCAGGGAACGACAGGGAGTTTTATTTTGCCGTAGCACCTGACAGGCGGACTGACCAGACTGCTCTTGACGACCTTGCCGATGGCACAGTCGACTTTGTTGACCGGGCCACCGAATTTGATCGGCACGAACTTTAAAAGTTTAGCGATCAAATCTGCCGGAAGAGTTCCGCCATCTATCGGCCCTGGCTGAAGAATGGGGTCTCCGAGGGCGGCGTTATTCGAGTTCGCCAGCACGTGGTTGTTGCTCAGGATACAGAGCGAACTCCCTTTTTTTACCAGACAGCCCAAAGTCCCGGCCGTGATCTTGAAATGTCCGACGGATACGCCGCCGGGTGCGGGGCGATATCGACCTTTATAGGGGAGCGCATGTAACTCTCCTGTGGCGACCACATCGGTCTGGACACCGTTGATCGTGTCAGGAATTTTGGCCGAAGCGGCGACCCTCTCTTTATCCACCTTCGCGACCACATAGACGGTAACGCACGGCTCATTCGTGAGCACGTCGCCTCTAATCTTATGGCTAGCCCCGACGCCCACGATATTCTCAGGGCCATACTCATCTGTTCCGCTCGCGGCAGAAAAAGCTTCCTCTACCACATCGAAGATCAGTCGTTTTTCCAGCGCCTTCTTTGCGGCTTGTACTTGCGCAGAAGAAGCCTGCGCTCCCGCAATGCTGGCAACTCTCTTTGAACTCTTTTTCCCCTTTTTGGATGATTTACTGACCATTGTTTTTCTCCTTTTGAGGGCCAGAGCTGTTCACTCTGGATCGGTAGACGCGTCGGGCGTTTGAAGGAACCACAACACTAACGCAGCTTGGCAACGAGGAATTTAAGGTCTACGCGTGCATTTTTCGTCCCGGGATCAATCCCACCTTGTCTTTGTAAAGATGAGTTGAGAGCTAAGGCATCTTCGCTCCATCATCACGCAGAGGGCGCGCTTTGAGACTTAAATCGGATAGAAATTTCAATCAACCCTGCGGCTCGACGACTACTTAACTGGTAGACTACAGTCAAATTTGATGCCAAGTGGGAGATGTTGAAAAACATCGCAATTAATATCGAAAATCTGAGGCGAGGCGATGCTGAGTCTACAGATGTAGACTCGGCAGCGTTAAGTGTCTCCTAAAATGGACATCTCAAGATTGAGTTAAACCGCAGGGCAAATAGCCCGGCTATAGAACGGCGTGTCAGTTTCAAATCCGACATGGGCTTTTCTCTCAATGCGGTATCTTCAGCTTTAAATTATCCCGCTTACTTCCCTCTGAATATGTATGCGCTTTTAAGCCAAAACATTTCATGGGCTGCTTGCGATGGTGATGTGAAAGACTGCGCCGGTTGTTTCAAAACGGGCTTGCTGGTCATGCTTTTTACGGAGAGCCGAGTTGTTGTCCTGAGGCATCTGACGAAGATGTTTGAGAGCTACGCGCCTGGATAAAACTTCTCCGCGCCGCTAATCGCGCGGTACTCTCGTTGTCTAGCGTCCCTGTCCTGTGCTATTTTGGCGGCATCTCTAAGCTATCTTATTTATCAGGTCGGCGGCCGAAGGTTAAAAAGAATTGTTCGTGGGTAGCCGCTCCAAAGCAAGATGAAGTCTGAAGCACGACCGGCTTCTACGGAAGCACGGACGCGTCTGCGCCAGTTAGCGAGCGAGCTTTTGCGGCTCGAAGCCAAGCTCCGTCGCGGCGGCGGCCCGGATAAGATCGAACGCCAGCACCAGCAGGGTAAGCTGACGGCGCGCGAGCGCATCGAACTGCTCCTTGACAAAGAGTCTTACGTGCAGGAGATAGGTCTGCTCGTCGCTTACGACGAATACAATGGCGGTGCTCCGGCGGCGGGCGTCGTCACCGTGCTCGGCCGCGTCGGCGGGCGCGAAGTGGTCGTCATCGCCAACGATGCGACAGTCAAAGCAGGGTCCTGGTGGCCGGAAACGATCAAAAAAATCTTGCGCGCGCAGGAGATCGCCATGCGCTCGCACGTGCCGATCATCTACCTTGTAGATTCGGCTGGCGTCAATCTGCCGTATCAGGGCGGGGTCTTTCCGGGTCAGTACGGCGCGTCGCGTATCTTCTATTACTACTCGATCATGCGGCGCTTTCTGAAGATACCGCAAATCTCCGCGGTGATGGGCCCATGCATCGCGGGCGGTGCGTACCTCCCGGCGCTCTCGGACATCATCGTGATGGTCGAGGGAACATCGTTTATGGGCCTGGGCGGTGCGAATCTGGTCAAGGGAGCGACGGGGCAGACCATTGATAATGAGACCTTAGGTGGGGCGCGCGCGCACAACGAGCTGTCTGGCGTCGCGCATTACCGCGTTCCGGACGACGAGTCTTGCGTGGCTAAGATCAGGGAGTTCGTTTCAGAGCTTCCGGTTAAGCCCGCGAGCGCCGTCTCGATTACGGAAAGCGTGGAAGCGGCGCGCCCCGCGCCAGAACTCTACGACCTCATACCGGAAGACCATCGCCAGCCCTATAGTATGCGCGCCGTGCTTGAGTGCCTGCTCGACGGCGGACACCTTGATGAGTTCCAGGCAGACTACGCCAAGGAGATGATTACGGGCCATGCGCGCCTGCGCGGCATACAGGTCGGCGTCATCAGTAATAGTCGCGGGATGATCAGAGCGCCCGGGGGCGGGCCGCCACGTTTCGGCGGCATCATCTATGCGGATTCAGCGGAGAAGGTCGCTTACTTTATAGAGACCTGCAATCGTCATCACACGCCGCTGCTCTTCGTTCAGGACGTTTCCGGTTTTATGGTCGGAGCGGAAGCCGAACACTCCGGCATTATTCGCGCGGGGGCGCACTTTGTCGAAGCGATGGCGACAGCGATTGTGCCCAAGATAGTGCTGACCATCAATCATGCTTCGGGCGCTGGCTACTACGCTATGGCCGGTCAGGGCTTCGATCCTGATTTTATCTTTAGCTGGCCGACCGGAAGAATGGGCGTGATGGAGGGCGATTCCGCCGTGCAGGCGCTGTTCGGCACGCAGTTAGATAAGCTCAAACGCGAGGGCGGGCAGCCGGACGCCGAGCTGGAGGCCGAGATGGCCAGGGTACGCGAGAGCTACGAGCAGCAGTTGGACGCCAAATATGCCGCCGCGCGCGGGCACGTCGACGCCGTCATTACGCCCGAAGATACGCGCGATGCGCTGGAAATGGCCCTGCGCGTCGCGCTCAATTACAACGGGCCGCACCTTGGCCCGTTTGTGCTGCCGCAGGCGCTTGTTTGACCCGCTCAGCAGGAGGCTCTGGCTGAGCGCGCAAAATTTTAGTACACAGAATCTGATCTTTGTGCGAAACTATATAACCGTTTACGCTTTACAGTTCTCAAGTCCGGCATTACCCGACGACGCTGTCCATGATTTTTCACGCATGACAGGTCATCGCCTGAAAAAGTAACAGGCGCGTCGGTGCGAAATCCTCTAAGCTTTACCAAAAGGGCAGCGGCGCTTTGAAGCCCCGATCTTTGTCTGGATTTTTTAATACCCGTCGGCTGCGATAAACATTATCGCGGTCGATAAATTGTGGGACACTTACCGAGTACCGCGCTTCACCAGAAGGAAAAGTGCGCGATACAACATAGAAGGAGAAACATCCGTGAGCAAGAACAGTCTCAGACGCTATACCACTACTTTGTTTGTGCTCGTCGTCTCCGTGGCCATGGTCTGCGCCGATCTAGTTGTATTGGCGCAAAATGCTAACTCGACGACGGACGAGACGACGCGCGGCGGTGCTATGACATCGCAGAACGGCAATATGTCCGGTGGAACGACGACGCCCCGCCGTCGCAGACGACCGCGCAGACGCCCGCGCACCAACGCCAACGCTAACACCGGCGATATGCCCGGCACGATGACCGACGCTAACGCCAACTCGACCGACACAGGCATGGCGGCGGGTGCTGAAATGCAGACCAACGCCAATACCACCATGGGCGGCACGGGTCGTCGCCGTCGTCGTGGTCGCCGTCGCGCCACCACGGATATGTCCGGCGGCACAGCGACAACCGGAATGGGCATGTCAGCTAATGCCAACTCCGGCGGCGAGCAGACAGACCTGTCCGGCACTTACACGGGCACTGTCAACTATCCTGAAGGCGGCTTGAACGGCCCGGCCACACTGACGATCACCGGCAACAGCTTTACGATTGCGCCCGAAGGCGGCGGATCGAGCGTCTCTGGTCGTGTGACTGCGGTGACGACGCGTGGCTATACGGGTGTGACGATGATGTTCGGCGATGCGACAGCGCCTCCGCCAACGCAGAATCCTCCGCCTCCGCCGCTTCCGGCAGTCTCTTTGCAGGCGCGCCGCTCCGGCGACCGCGTGACGCTGATGAGTGTTCCAGGCGAGAGGCGTCAGTTCTCGTTCTCGTCAGGCGCGGCAGCGGGCACGGGCCGCACTGGCCGTCGTCGCGCACGTCGCCGTGCGCGTAGGTCTGGCGGCATGGGCAACATGGCGCATAGCATACAGACGCCTTAAGCTCGGCTCTGTCAGGCAGACTATTTTAGCGAACGGTATTGCGCTTTGAGCTTAAAAGCGCAACGACAGAGAATCGTTCGGCGCGGGCGGCGCGTCCCCTCTAGCGGGATGCGTCGCCCGCGCTCTGCTTGCATTTAGAGCGCGTTCACCGCTACTGTTTCCAGATAAAAACAGATCATCCTTTGGCGGTAAAGCTTGATGAGGGAAAAGATTCGTATTGCCAGCGGTCAGGGCTTCTGGGGAGACCAGTTGGACGCGCCCGTGCGTCAGGTCGAAGACGGGCCGATTGACTATCTGATGCTGGACTATCTGGCAGAGGTCACGATGTCCATTATGCAGAAGCAGCGCGCGCGCGACCCTTCTGCCGGATATGCGCGCGACTTTGTGCCGCTCATGCGCCAGATTCTTCCGCGCTGCGTCGAGCGTGGCATTCGTGTAACGGCCAATGCCGGGGGCGTCAACGTAGAGGGTTGTGCAGAGGCCGTGCGCCAGGTCGCGCGTGAGCTTGGACTGGCGGGGAAGTTTCGCATAGGCATCGTCACTGGCGACGATATGATGGAGCGCCTCGATGAGCTACTCGCGCGCGGCCATGAGCTGCGCAATATGGATACAGACGAGCCGCTCTCCACTGTGCGCGAGCGCATTCAAAGCGCGAACGCATATCTAGGCGCATGGCCTATGGTCGAAGCCTTAAACGGCGGCGCGCAGGTCGTCATCACAGGCCGGGCGACGGACACGGGGCTCACGCTCGCGCCGCTGATACACGAGTTTGGTTGGGCCAACACGGACTGGGATCGCCTCTCTGCCGGAACAATCGCGGGCCACATCATAGAGTGCGGCGCGCAGGCTTCGGGCGGTAATTGCCAGTACGAATGGCGCAACGTCCCTGACTTGGCGAACGTAGGCTTTCCCATCGTGGAAGCCGCGCCTGACGGAACATTCATCGTCACCAAGCACGAAGGCACAGGTGGTTGGGTCAACGTCCCCGCAGTCAAAGAACAACTCCTTTACGAGATGGGTGATCCGCATGAGTACATCACGCCTGATTGCGTCGCCGATTTCACGACCATTCGCTTGGAAGAGGCCGGAAAGGATCGCGTGCGCGTCTTTGGCATCAAGGGCAGGCCAGCGACAGAGTTTCTGAAAGTCTCCATCAGTTACAGCGCCGGTTACAAGGCCGTCGGCACGCTCGTCTATTCATGGCCGGACGCTTACGAAAAGGCCGTCGCGGCGGATAAAATCCTGCGCGCGCGGCTTGATCGTCTGGGCCTCAAGTTCGATCTGGTGTTGACGGAATTCGTTGGCGCGAACGCGACGCACGGGCCGCTTGCCGGAGAACCTTCGCCCGATCTGGCCGAAGTTCAACTGCGCATCGGCGTGCGCGGGCCGGACAAAACGGCCGTCGAGCGTTTTACGAAAGAGATCGCACCGCTGATCCTGACAGGCCCGCCAGGCGTGACCGGATTCGCGGGCGGTCGTCCCAAGGTTGAAGAGATCGTCGCTTACTGGCCTGCGCTGATTCCCAAAACAGAGATCAAGCCGCGCGTTCAGGTCATAGAAGCTTGAGCGAACATCAGAGGGAGAAGGCGACTGTCTTGAGCCATTTTGATCTTGAAAGATTCGGTGCAGAGACTCCACTTTGGAAACGCTTGAGCAAAGAGCAGGTCGCCGATTGCCGCGTCTTCAAAGTTCGTCGAGACCTCTGCGCCAGCCCGCGCGATGGAAGCGAGCATGATTTCTTTTGCATCGAAGCGCCGGACTGGATCAATATCTTACCGCTGACGGCCAACGATGAAGTCGTGATGATCGAGCAATACCGTCACGGCGCGGACGAAGTGACGCTTGAGATTCCGGGCGGCATGGTGGACGAGGGCGAGACGCCGGAAACAGCAGCCGCTCGCGAGCTTGTAGAAGAGACTGGCTATCTCTCCCGAGAGATTTCCTGCCTTGGCAAAACGCGCCCGAATCCGGCGATTCAGGACAACTGGATTCACACGTATCTGGCGCGCGACGCGGTCTTTGATCATACTCCTGTGTTCGACTCGACGGAGCATACGGTTGTGCGACTCGTGCCACTTGCAGACATTCCCAAACTGATCGGCACAGGCGTAGTCAATCACGCGCTCGTCGTCGTAGGCTTTTACTGGCTCTCTTTGTATCAATCGGGGCTGAGATTCGGAGGCCCTCAACTGATTTCAAAAGACTGAGCTGAAATTAGTAACTTCCGTTTGAATAAATTTCACAAATACGATGCGTATTCAATTAACCAAACTCGCGCACGCCCGTTCGGGCGATAAGGGAGACACGGCCAACGTCGGCCTGATCGCGCTCCGCGAAGAATACTACCCGTTGCTCGTCCGCGAAGTTACAGCCGAGCGTGTCAAGAAACATTTCAAAGGCATTTGCAAAGGCGAGGTCGAGCGTTTCGAGCTACCCAATCTGGGCGCTCTCAATTTCCTGCTGCACGAAAGTCTGGGCGGCGGCGGCACGCTTTCCCTGATGACAGACGCGCAGGGCAAGACTTTTTCGACGGCGCTCCTGCGTATGGAGATAGAGGTCTCGGACGACGAATCACATCAACTACAGTGACGAGTAGCAAGTGACAAGTGACGAGTGAAAAATTTTGTCCTTTGCTCGTCACTTGTCACTCGTCACTAATGACTGAACTTATGGAACTGGCAAATTTGGAATCTTCTATTCGCCACGGCTACACGCAGGTCGGAAGTGTGCGCCTGCATTATGCCGAGCGCGGCAGCGGCGACAGGCTCGTGGTGCTGCTTCACGGCTTCCCGGAATGCTGGTACTCATGGCGGCATCAGTTGATGGCGCTCGGAGACCGCTATCACGTCGTCGCGCCGGACCTGCGCGGTTATAACCTGAGCGACAAACCGCCGCGCGTCGAAGATTACCGGATGGAACTGCTCATCGACGATGTGCTCGGGCTGATTCGCCATTTCGGCGCGCGCGAGGCGGCAATCGTCGGACATGATTGGGGCGCAGGGTTGGCTTGGGCCGTCGCGCAAAGACATCCCGAGTACGTCTGGAAACTTGCTGCGCTGCAAGTTCCGCCGATGGCCGCCTGGCGCAAGAATATGACTTTGAAGCAGGCGCTCAGAAGCTGGTACATGCTCTTTTTTCAGATTCCATGGCTGCCCGAATGGTTAATGAGCTTAAATAATTTTGCTGCCGTCGAGCATGCTTTTAAAAATACTGTGGCGCGCAAGGGCAGCTTCACGGATGCGGACATCGCCGTTTACAAAAAGGCTTTGAGAGAACCGTTCGCGCTGACGGCCGGGATTAACTATTATCGCGCGAACGTCCGCAGGCTTTTCCTGAGCAGTCCGGGCAAAAAGCCCACGGAAGATTTAAGCGACGGGCGCGTGCGCGTTCCGACCCTCTTCATCTACGGCGAGCAGGATCATGCCATCGTGCCTGAGACTGTGCGAGGTGTCGGCGACTACGTTGACGCTCCGTATCGCGAGGTGCGAATCCTGACGAGCGCGCACTGGGTACAGAACGAGGCCGTCGCGGAAGTCAACGCGGCGCTCCTCAGTTTTCTTGATGGCACTTAAGCTTTAAGACGAAGCGCAGAATCGTATCGTTTATGGAAGAGACGGAAAAGGAAGTCCTCTACACAGTCGAAGGCGCAGTTGCGTGTATCACGCTCAACCGTCCGGCGAAGCGCAACGCGCTGAATGATGCGCTGGTCGGCGGGCTAAAGGAAGCACTGCGCGAGGCGAACAGTAACGAGACGGTGCGCGTCGCTTTGATTACGGGGGCGGGCGAGGATTTCTGTTCGGGCGCAGACCTCGCGGCGCTACAGAAGATTTCTCAAAGCTCTGTCGTGGAGAATTTGGAAGACGCGCAATCGTTGCTGGAGTTGTTCGCGTTGATAAGGCGTGTGCGCGTGCCGGTCGTAGCTGCCGTGCGAGGCCGTGCGCTGGCTGGCGGTTGTGGACTTGCGACCGCATGCGATGTGGTGCTCGCCACGCAATCGGCCAGATTCGGTTATCCCGAAGTGAAGATCGGATTCATCCCGGCGATGGTAATGGCTATCTTGCGCCGCAACGTCTCGGAAAAGCGCGCCTTCGAGTTGATCACGCGCGGCGCAGAGATCAGCGCCACAGAGGCCGAACGCCTTGGTCTTATCAATCAAGTCTTCGACGACGATGCGTTCGAATCAGAAGTCAAAGCTTATGTCAGCGGGTTTGAGAAGGTCAGCCGCTCCGCCGTCATGCTCTCCAAACGACTGCTTTATCACATGGACGCGATGACGTTCGACGCGGCGCTCCAAGCGGGCGTCGATGTCAACGCAATCGCGCGCATGACAGATGATTGCCAGCGGGGAATCGCGCGCTTTCTCAAAAAGGATTAAGAAACGTACGAAGACTTTCAGAAAAGCTTGCTGACAACCTGACAAGAGTAATCCAGCACCGGATCGCCCACATGATTTACCAGACCTATTTCTAAAGCTTCTTTGCCGTTCACGCGGCAGCCCGTCAAAAGAATCTCCAGAGCGCGGCTCATGCCGATCAGGCGCGGCAGACGTTGTGTGCCTCCCCAGCCCGTAATGATGCCCAGGCGTGCGCCCGGGTGCGCGAAAACCGCGCCGGGCGAGGCGTAGCGAAGATCGCAGGAGAGCGCTAGATCAAGTCCTCCGCCCATGCAGTAACCGTTAATAGCAGCGATGGTCAACTGCCTTGCATCCGAGATTTTCTGGAAAAGCATCTGCCCACGACGCGCAAGCTCAAGAGCACTCGCGGGCGTGAGCTTGCGTAACTCGCGTATGTTTGCGCCGGATGCAAAGACATCATCCGTGCCGGTGAAGATGATTGCTTGAATATCTAAACGCGAAGTAAGAGAAGAAACAACAGATTCCAGGCGTTCGAGTGTGGTGATAGAAAGAGGATTGCGTTCGGCGGGACGATTGAGGCGAATGATCGCCAGCGGCGGACGATCATCAACGACGATGACGGGCGAGGTGTCTGCGTCTCTCTGCTCAACCGTCATTCGCGTGGACGGACGTTTTCACGCAGGAACTTGACAATATCTTCTGTCGAAGTGCCGGGCAGGAAAATGGCAGAGACGCCCTGCTCTTTCAGGCGCGGTATATCTTCCTGCGGCACGATGCCGCCGACGACGACCAGACAATCATCCATGCCCTGATCGCGCAGCAGCGAGACGATGCGCGGGCACAGAGTATTGTGCGCGCCGCTCAGGATTGAGATACCGACCGCGTCGACATCCTCCTGAAGCGCAGCCGAAGCAATCATCTCAGGCGTCTGCCGTAAGCCCGTATAGATCACCTCCATGCCAGCATCCCTCAAGGCGCGGGCAATCACCTTGGCCCCTCTGTCATGCCCATCGAGGCCGGGCTTGGCGACCAGAACGCGAATCTTTTGTTCAGACATAAAGTGAGAATTCAGGACTCAGGACACAGAATTCAGAAACAAAGCGGTTTTCGTCCCTTTCATTCTGACTCCTGTGTTCTGAATTCTGTGTCCTTGTTTCAAATTGCCGGCTCTTCGTATAGACCGTAAACGTCGCGCAGCGCATCGCAGATTTCGCCGAGCGTGGCATAGGCGCGCACGGCCTCGATGGTCGCGGGCATAGTATTCTCGCCCGTGTGCGCGGCCTGTCGAACTTTTTCCAGAGCATTGCTGACCGCGCCCTTGTCTCTACGCTCGCGCGTCTGATTCAAGCGCTGGTTCTGATGATCGCGCACGTTTTCGTCAATGACTAGAGTCGAGATCATGCCGGACTCTTCGTCCATCCTGTACTTGTTGACGCCGACAATAGTCTGGTCGCCGCGCTCGACGGCCTTCTGGTATTGATAGGCAGAGTCCTGAATCTCGCGTTGCGGGAATCCCTTCTCGACTGCCTCGACCATTCCGCCCATCGCGTCTATCTTCTCGAAATAGTCCAGCGCGCCGTCCTCCATCTTCTTCGTCAAAGACTCTACGAAGTAAGAGCCGCCGAGCGGATCAATCGTGTTCGCCACGCCCGTTTCTTCGGCGACGATCTGCTGCGTGCGCAGTGCGATCAAAGCGGCATGATCTGTCGGAAGCGCAAGCGCCTCGTCGTAAGCGTCCGTGTGCAGGCTGTTCGTTCCGCCGAGCACGCCCGCGAGGGCCTGAATGGCGACGCGAACGATATTGTTGAGCGGCTGCTGGACTGTGAGCGAAACGCCTGCGGTCTGCGTGTGGAAACGAAGCTGCAATGTTCGCTCGTTCTTCGCATGAAAGCGTTCACGCATGACGCGCGACCAGATGCGGCGAGCGGCGCGATACTTGGCAATCTCCTCGAAGAAATCATTATGCGCGTTAAAGAAGAAGGAGATGCGCGGCACGAACTCGTCAACGTCCAGCCCCGCGCGCACGCCCCACTCGACATACTCGATGCCGTCGCGCAAAGTGAAGGCAAGCTCCTGAAGAGCCGTCGCTCCGGCTTCGCGTATGTGATAACCGCTGACGGAAATCGGATTGTACTTGGGAACAAAGCGTGTGCAGAACTCGAACGTGTCCGTCACCAGTTTCATCGCCGGGCGAATCGGATAAATCCATTCCTTCTGCGCGATGTACTCTTTCAGAATATCGTTTTGCAGCGTGCCGGAAATCTTCTTCCAATCCGCGCCCTGCTTTTCTGCGACCACCAAATACATCGCCAGCAGAATGGAGGCGGGCGCGTTGATCGTCTGCGAGACCGTCACCTGTTCCAAAGGGATGCCGTCGAACAGCACTTCAATATCCGCGAGCGAAGAGACGGCCACGCCGCACTTGCCGACCTCGCCTTCGGAGAGCGGCGAGTCCGAGTCGTAACCCATCAGCGTCGGCAGATCATAGGCGACGGAGAGTCCCGTTTGGCCCTGACTCATCAAGTATTTGAAACGCTTGTTGGTCTCTTCGGGCGTGCCGAACCCGGCGAACTGGCGCATCGTCCAGAGCTTCCCGCGATAACCCGTCGGATGTATGCCGCGCGTGTACGGGAACTCACCCGGAAAAGAGATGTCGCGCTCGAAATCTACGTCAGCCACATCGGCGGGCGTGTAAAGACGGTTGACTTCGTCGAGCGAGACGGTCTCAAAGCGCTCTTTACTCTCGGGTCTTTTCTTGAGGACGGGCGCGAGCGTTTCCTCTTCCCATCGCTCGACCGCTGCTTGTTCGGGCGAAACCTTTTCTTTGATCTCAGGCATAATCTTCTCTTGAGTTCAAGGGCTGTGCGAATCATGCGCAGCTTTATTCATCAAGCTCTCTTAAAATTAATTTAGAGTTCGATATTAGTTGACCGTTATGTAGAGTGTCAACAAGCCGTTTGCTCGTGGAAAGTAAGGATGGAGGAAGAGAAGCGCGGCCCTGGTTGGCAGACCAGAGCCGCGCCTTGTTGGCGGGTCGGTAATTCGTGGAAGCGGAGCGGAAAATGAACGGAAGGCAACAGGCGGAACTTTTAATGATTGCTTCCAATGATAGCTTCCGCTTAAATCCGTAAAACTCCTCTCCACGGTTTATTCAACGCGTACAATGATCTCGTTGGCCCGCACCATGTTGAGTCGCGTGCGTGCCGCACTCTCTATGGCGCGCGGGTCAGTATGCAGACGGCGAACCTCTTGCTCAATGGCAGCGTTGCTGCTGCGCAGCGTTTCGACTTCAGCTCCGATCACTTGATACTGCTCGGAGGCGGCGCGAATCTCCGCGCGCGTGCGCATAGTGATCGTCACGCACAGCGCAAAGGTGGCGAGGATGATCGTCGAGAAGACCACCCATGAAGGGATGACTCCGCCGCGACGGCGCACCTCCGTGCGCGTGCCTATAATCTCGCGCGAGAGATCCTGTACGGGCGCGAGCGGTGGAAGAGTACGAGCGGCGACACGTTGAGCGCGCAGACGGCTATCAACCCAGTATGTATTTGCGGCCATGTTCAAGAAGTTCCTCCAAGTTCTGATCAGATTCCGATTCTGCGTAGATGCGTACGAGCGGCTCCGTTCCAGACGGGCGCATTAAAAGCCAAGAGCCGTCTGCGAAAATAAACTTTACTCCGTCCATGCGGTTTACTTGTTCAATTGGACGACCGCCGATCTCCGTTGGCTCTTGCTTCAATTTATCCGGCAGAGAAGCGACCAGCTCCGGCGTCAAACGCACGCCGATCCTCCCGGACTGAAGTCGACCGACACGCTCGTAAAGCGCCGCCAGTTGTTCGCTTAAGCTCGCGCCGCGCGCCGCAACAGCCTCCGCTGCGAGCAGACACGCAAGGATGCCATCTTTCTCCGGATAGTGACCTTTGATCGACATGCCCGCTGATTCTTCACCACCGAGGATGATTTTGTCTTCATTGATCAATTCTCCGATGAA